>DATDGH010000673.1:0-4252 GCA_036522215.1 Candidatus Angelobacter sp.
ACTAACGAAATTCAATTTCTCGTAAAAGGGAACGGTATTGCGGGGCCCCCGACACGCCCGGTTTTGGCGTGGTGGGCTGGAGGCTTGCGCGCGGAGCCCGTTGCAACAAGCGCAGAAGAAATCAAACAGGAAAAACGCCCATTGGCGGTTTGTCGCGAAGCGGCCTAAATCTCGACCGACAACATAAAGGGCGAAGCCGACTTGCGCGCGGAGCCCGCTGCAACAGGCGCAAGAGAATACAACCAGGAAAAACGCTCAATGGCGGTTTGCCGCAAAGCGGCCATCACAAGGCCGAGCGGTAAGGGCGAAGCCGACTCGCGCGCTGCAGCCCGCTGCAACAGGAGCAAGAGAATACAACCAGGAAAAACACACAGTAGCGGTTTGCCGCGAAGCGGCCAAATAAATGGAGCCGACGATCGGACTTGAACCGATGACCTGTCGATTACGAATCGACTGCTCTACCAACTGAGCTACGTCGGCCTTCACTCAATTCTAGAAGAGGAACCGGGCAGCGTAAAGCACTGGAAGAATCGCCCAGTGATCGGATCTGTCCCGGCCCGTTAACAGTTAACAGTTACTTCAGGGGTACTGGATGCCCGGGGAACAGGGTTTTGCTAATTACTAAATACTAAATACTGCGTTTTTTCCACAGTGCTAGTACCTTTCTCCTCTACTTTCAGCAACTTTGCTCTTGCTATTTAAGGCCATGCTTCGCATAATGCCTATGGAGGAGAGGAGAAGCGGCAGTTCCAGGGACATCAGTGGAACGATACCAACGAGCGCACGTCCTGCGAATTCTGCGCATCACGGCCCGGCAGTTGACGGGCTGGGAGAAGGCCGGGCTCATTCCCGTCACCGATTCCTATTCCTTTTTTGACCTTCTGCAATTGCGCAAGCTGCACGAGCTGCGCTCCAAGCGTGTCCGCCCGGCAGTGATCCGTGAATCGCTGCAAGCCATGATGAAGCAGGTTGCGGGCATGGAGAACCCGCTGCTGGAAGCCAGCGCCTTCGCCAGCAACTCCCGTGTTGCCTTCCGTCATCAAGGCGCCTCCGTCGAACCGGTTGCCGGCCAGTTCGTGATGGACTTCAGCGGACAGCGCGTGCTTGAGTCGGCCAAGATCCATCCCATGCGTACAGCGGAAACAGCAGCTGAGTTTTTTGCCCGCGGTGTGGCCCTCGAAGAAGATCCGGGCGCACAGACGGAAGCCATTGACGCCTACAACAAATGCGTGGAACTGGATCCCACTCATGCTGCGGCTTATATCAATCTGGGCACGCTCTATTACAACCGCCAGGACTATATGCTGGCGGAACGCTACTATCGCAAAGCCATCGAGGTGGACTCGCGTTACGCTCTCGCCTATTTCGATTTAGGCAACGTGCTGGACGAAACCGGACGCCTGGATGATGCCGTCCACGCCTACAAATCGGCAATCTCCCTCGCTCCTACCTACGCCGACGCTCATTACAACCTGGCTCTGGCCTACGATAAAGGCCGCCAGCCGCGCAAATCACTGCGCCACTGGCAGGCGTATTCCCGCCTGGACACCATAGGCCCCTGGGCCATCCATGCCCGCAACCAGATCAAGAAAATCCTGGCCGCAGAGCAATTGAAAGTTGTCACCAGAAAGAAGTAGTCAGCACCCAGCATTCAGCCAAAGAAACATCTTCGACCTTAACTAGAATTCCTCAGGCTTACACAGCATCCAAATCGAGCATTGATTTTTCTTCCGATGACCGGGGCCCCAAACACGCCCGGCTTTGGCGTGATGGGGTGGCGGTGACCCGATGACCCGGTGACCCGATTCTTTCAGTACGCCAACAGAATCCGTAAATCCCTCACGTTCGTTCCCGTAGGTCCAGTCTGTATCGTGTCCCCTGATTTCTCCAGCAGCGGAAACGCGTTGAACTTGCGCAAATGCTCTCCCACATCCATTCCCATCGCCCGTGCCCGAGCTACAGTAGTCCCGTCCACGATTCCTCCGGCGGCCGGGCTGTTGCCGTCAATGCCGTCAGTGCCGGCGCTCAGTACGGCAATATTTTCGCCGGCAATCTTCTCGGCGCAATAGAGGGCAATGTGCTGGTTGCGCCCGCCAATTCCGGCATCGCCGGGAACCTTCACCGTAACTTCACCCCCGGAGATGATGCAGGCCTTGGATACTCCCTGGCGCAAGCGGCGCACGCGGTCCAGCAGGTAGTCGGCGGCTTTAGCATAGTCCCAATCGTCGCAGGTGCTGTCCATCTCGACCGCGAATCCATGCTGCGACGCGCCAGCAGCGGCTGCCCTCTCTGCCGTCTCGCTGGAGAGCACCTTCCACCAGCGCGAGCGGGCGAACGCCGGATCACCGGCCTTCGGCGTCTCCTGCAGCAGGTGTTGCTGGAAAAGCTCGCGCACCGAGGCAGGAAATTCTTCCAGCATGCCATGCTCATTCACAATGCGATAGCAATCCTCCACTGTGCTCGAGTCAGGCATGGTCGGGCCGGAGGAAAGCGAATCAAGGGAATTCTCCGGAACGTCAGAAACCAGGATGGAAACCTGCTGAGCGCCCTGGGTAGCCTGGGCCATGCGTCCGCCTTTAACCGCGGAGAGGTGCTTCCGCACCGCATTGATTTGCGCAATGGGCGCTCCTGAGAGCACCAGGGCGCGGTAGGTGGCAGCCAGGTCTTCGAGTGTTATCTCAGAATCCACCGGCTTCTCCAGCACCGCGGAGCCGCCGCCGCTGGCCATGAACAAAGCCAGGGATTGGGAATTCAGGCCCTCGAGCGATTTCAGCGCGGCCTCGGCTGCACGGAACGATTCCGGATTGGGATAAGGGTGTCCGCCGGCAAAATACCGGTATCCGGGAACCTGGTAGGAGTGCGATGTCGGATCGGCGACAATCCCCTGCACCGTGCTGCCCACCATGCGGGAGAGGATTTCCGTCATGCGGTGTCCGGCCTTGCCCAAGGAAATGGCCAGCACGCGCGAATAGGAATTCAGCGCGTAAAGATCATCGCACACCCGCAGGACGCCCCGTTCATAGGAAACATGGCGGCCAAAAGCTTTTTCTACGCTCGATTCTGCCAGCGCATGCAGAAACATCTCCCGCGCTGCCGAACGCATGGAGTGCGCCACGGACATCAGCCTGCCTGCCTTACCGGTTTGAAAACAGCTTGCACCCAGTTGTGAATGGCGGCCTGCATCTCCTGCAGGTGGCCTTCAAAAAAGTGATCGCCGCCCTCAATCAGAATAAGTTGCTTGGGCTCGCTGGCGGCGGCCGCGATCTGTTGCACATTGGCCGCCGGTCCATACTGGTCACGGTTGCCGCTTACAAATAATTTCGGCTTGTCACAGTGCCGGAGAAAGCCGTACGTGTAGACTCGGCCTTCGGTGGAAACCGGGGTGCCGAGCGCAAGGATCCCCACAACTCGCTGGTCGGGACAGGCGGCGCGCAATCCTGTGGCCGCTCCAAAAGAAAATCCGCAGAAAATGATAGGAAGCTGCTGCTCGGCGCTGAGCCAATCCAATGCGCTGCGCACATCTTCCACTTCGCCCCGGCCGTGGTCGTGCTCGCCTTCACTCAGGCCGGCGCCGCGAAAATTGAAGCGCAGCACCGGAAAGCCAAATGCATGCAACGCCTTCATGGCGTGGTACACAACCTTGTTGTGCATGGTGCCGCCGAACAACGGATGCGGATGGCACACCAGGGCTGCATGCGTCGCATCCGGACGGCCTTCATTCAGCAAGGCTTCCAGTTTGCCTGCTGGCCCGGCCAGAAAAAGTGACTTGATCGCCACGCCTTTGTTTTATCACAAGGCCGTTTTCCTGATCTCCAGCCAACATTTATGCTGTATAGCAGCTATGGATCCGATTCGCCTCACGCGGCGGTTGGTAGACATCGACTCCACTACCGGCGCCGAAGCTGCTGTCGGCGCAGCCCTCTACGATGAACTTTATCGCCTTGGCTATTGCGTCCATAAAATCCCGGTCGCGCACCTGCGCTTCAACCTCCAGGCCACGCTGGAGAACAAGCCCCCCGAGCTGGTTTTCTCCACCCACATGGATACCGTACCGCCCTTCATTCCTTCATCTGAGGACAACCAGAATATCTACGGGCGCGGCTCGTGCGATGCCAAGGGAATCATCGCCGCGCAGATCGCCGCCTGCGAGCGACTGCGCCGGCAGGGAGCAGCCGTCGGCCTGCTCTTTGTAGTCGGCGAGGAGCGCGACAGCCTGGGCGCCAAAATCGCCAATGAAAACCCTCTCGGCAAC
>DATDGH010000674.1:0-3377 GCA_036522215.1 Candidatus Angelobacter sp.
ACAGCTCCGATCAGCCGACGACGACGGGACCCAAGATTCCAACCGGTGCAGAGAATAGCAACAGCGATGATTTCCTTTGCTTGCAAGTCTTCAGCCCTGTGTGTTACACACGAGTCATGCGCAACTGGATGCGCGAGCGCATGAAGCGCCGTAAGAAAAAGAAGACGGAGAACCTGTCTGAGGCGACTGGGAAAGTAGGCCAGCAGAAACCTCCGGTGGATGAGCACCACCCTGAACCAATTGTGCCCGCGTATGAAACCGCGGATGCGGCGGCCCCGCCTGAAGTCGAAGCAGAGGCTCCAAAAGCAGGGAATGACCGCCGGATGGAAACTGAGGTCCAGCCAGAATCCCCATTTACTCCACCGCCAGGAGCACCGGAGCAAAGACCGGCTGCTCCGTTAGCCGGAAAGTCGCCGCGAAAATCCAAAGGAGTGGTAGTGCTGGCAATCGGTTTGCCCGGGTCAGGCAAGACGACGTGGTTCAAGCGCAGGGGGGTGACTCCGCTTTCCAGTGATATGTTGCGCAACATCCTGTTTGACGATATTGACGAGCAACGCTACCAGGGACTGGTTTTCTCCACTCTTCGCTCACTCCTCCGCGCCCGCTTGATTGCCCGTATGCCCTGGAATTATGTGGATGCCACCAACCTGGCTACCAATGAGCGCCGCCAGTGGATCAAGATGGCAAAAGGCTTTGGCTACGAGGTCCACGCGGTCTTCTTTGATGTATCAGTTGAAGTCTGTCTGGAACGAAACCGGCGGCGCGAGCGTCAGGTGAAAGAAGAGTTGATTCAGGGCATGGCTCTCAAACTCCGACCACCGAAATTTGAGGAAGGCTTTGCGAAGATCACCGTGGTCAGGGTGAAGAAATCAGATAATTTGTGATTGAACGCGGAGCTCAAGCGCTGATCTGTGTAGCCAAACGAGCCAATTGCGAATTGCTGGCTGCTAATTGCTTTACTTCAAATAGTTCAACATCTCCTTGAACTCCCGGCTGCCTGATCGGCGCAGCAGCTCATAAATCATCATCTCGGTAGAAGAGATCACGGCGCCGGCATCGCGCATACGTTGCAGACCGAGTTTCCAATTCAATTTGGTGCGGGAACTGACTGCGTCTGCTGCAACGTGGACAATGTGGCCTTGATTGAGCGCTCCCAGCGCGGTTTGCAGCACGCAGATATGGGCTTCCATCCCACATAGAAGCAGGGTATTGCGGGCGCTGAGGCGGGCGATGTGGGAGCAGAATGCGTCATTGCCAAAGCAGCCGAACTCGAGCTTGTCCAACGGCTGGACCTCCGGCATCAGGGAGGCAATCTCAGGTACGGTCTTTCCCAACCCTTTGGAATACTGGGTGGTGGCAATAACGGGCAGCGAGAGGATGTTGGCCAGGCGGATGAGCAACTGACTATTGCGAATCAATCGCTCATTTTCAAAGATAGGCGGCAGGAGTTTTTCCTGGATGTCTATGACCAGCAGAGTGCAATGCTCGGCGCGGAGCGGCCGGCGAACAATTTCAGCGTACGACGGGTTTTCAATGGATGCAGTTACCATGGCTGTTCCTAAAAATGCTCCTCATGAGCTACGGAAGCTTCCGCCAGTGCGGCAGCGGAGGGCTTCCAAGCAGTGGTTTTCCAGTTATCCTTAATCACTCCATCCTTAATCCAGGGTGGCAAATCCATCCACAGATAGCGAGACAGGGCAATTGCGTAAGGCTCATAGAGGGATCGCAAGTGGGCCAGATGCTCGTCGGCTTCCGATCCTTCCGTCAAAATAAATCCATTCTCCCGCAGATGCCGGCGCAGGCGTTCCAGTAGTTCAGGGGGCAAGCGATCAAAAAACGTGGATAAGACCGGCGCCGAAGCAAAAATCTGACTCAGGTCAACCAAAGCGTGGCGAGCGATGGCGAAGGTCATCCGCGCCTGATACTCACACATGCCATCCACGCCGACCATGGTCAGAGCGCAGACGTCGAGGATGGTGGTCAAGGAGCCGAGCCATGACTGGTTGTCATGTTGGGAACGAAAGTAAGCCAACACCGGGTAAGAAAGGTGGCTCTCCATCAAGTCCGCCGACCAGTGTTCCCAATCCTTTAAAAGCTGGAGCAGGGCATCTGCACCATGCGGCCCGGCGTGACGGCGAAGCAATTCAGCCGCGGTGGGCGGAGAGCCGGCGCGTGCGTCCAGCAGGGAAATGGTGACCTCGCGACGGGAGAATGCCTGATACAGAACGGGAAGATAGCCGATGACCAGTGCCAGAAAGCCAAATCCGATGCCTGCTTCCAGGACAATCAGGAAGCGTCCCAGTGACGAAGCGGGCGCAAGATCGCCGAGGCCCAGCGTGACCAGCGTAGTTCCGCTTACGTAGAGATCGTTGCCAAAGCGGTTGGGGAAGACAGCGCCGACAAGCTGGGTGTGGGCGCCATAGTGAATCAGGGCAAAGCCGAGCATCAGTCCCAGCGCCCAGAGTCCGAGAAGCAGCAGTAGCGAGATAGGGCCGTAATAGCTGAGCAGTGAATCGCGCTTCTTGGCCGGGCGATGCGAAGCCATCATGGCCCAGGGCTTCCACGAACTGCGGTAGAACAACCGCGTCATGCGGAAATGCCGCGTCACCCGCCGGGGCAAAACGATGGTCTCGAAGGTCTCCCAGAGCACGGCGAAAACAAGGATCGCTCCAGTAGTGATCGCCAAGGCATCCAGCATAGCTTCTCCGCAGCTTCAGATTCTAGATCAAATCTGATCAGATGTGCCGGAAGGAAAATGGATTCGGCGGCTCTCTTCCGGAGAGGAAGTGAGCGCACGGCTGCAAGCGTTGCGTGGTCTGGTTCCTTTTGACGGTGGAGGCTTTGCGGCAGAATTGCTGGCGTGTGAAACACTGATGTAGAATCAAAATAGCCGGTGTTAATTGCCGGTTTCTCGCCGAAACAAGTGTTCTTGCTGCCCCCTCGTTCAACGGCAGGACAGCTGACTCTGGATCAGCATATCGGGGTTCGAATCCCTGGGGGGCAGCCAATTTAAAATCAAGCACTTACCTCTAAAATAAGCCCGCACGGAAGGACTTGCACAAGGATCAAAAAAGCCCACTTTGGCGCATAGTGGCTCGAAGCGCACGGCACACTTACGGCACACCTTGCTTGCCCAGGAAACGTAAGCGAGTGGACAAGTGACTGGTATGAGAACAACGAACGACGCGTCGTTCGTGGCGGTTCCTTTGGTGATACTCCATTGAATGTGCGCTCATCGGCGCGCCACGGGTTCTGGCCTGACAAGGGGGGATAACAGAATAGGGTTTCGTTGTGGTCATGGATGCATTCCCAGGGATTCTTAACTATGACTGATTGTTCGGCCCTGGCGGACGATTTTAGAACTTTTGATTTAATGG
>DATDGH010000675.1:0-7879 GCA_036522215.1 Candidatus Angelobacter sp.
ATCGGTTCCGTCATCCGGGCGGCCGATCTGGTTCACAACTCGCGGGACTTCGGGAAAGGAGCAAAGTATCTGTCGCGCTCTCTGAGCGACACGCGCGCTCTCAGTAGGGCCGACGCTGGGGCCCAGGGTACCGCGGACCCAAATTGCTCCTTCATCAAGATGAGGCAGGAATTCAGATCCGATTACTCCCCCGAAAGCCAGAATCATGACAAATAGAAATATCAGGGCGGCCGCGGCAATCGCATACCAGCGCCGCTGGATGGTCCAGCGAACGGCGCGGCGGTAATGAAAGGTGAGAAAGCTCATCACCGGGTTCTTCCACTCCTTCAGCCGGGATTGCAAGAGAAGGTCTGCCATGGCAGGCGCCACCAGCATGGAAAAAATCAATGCCCCAAAAAGAGCAAACACCACCGTCCAGGCCATGGGCCGGAACAGTTTTCCTTCTACCCGCTGCAACGTAAAAATGGGGACGTAGGCGGTCATGATGATGGCGATGGCGTAGAAGACAGGGCGCTGCACCTCGTGCACCGCTTCACGAATTACTTCCAGCGGAGCGCGCTGGACTGATTCACGCCGGTTCAGGTGGCGCACGATGTTTTCAATCATGACTACAGAGCCGTCTACGACCATGCCGAAGTCCAACGCGCCCAGGGAGAGCAGGTTGGCGGAGATGTGGCGCAGGTCCAGGCAAATAGCGGCAAAGAGCAAGGCAAAGGGAATGGTGAAGGCAACGATAAAGGCGCCACGCACATTTCCAAGAAAGAGAAACAGAACAATCACCACCAGGATCATGCCTTCGCCCAGGTTATGAAGAACGGTGTGCGTGGTGTAGTGCACCAGGTCATCACGATCCAGGTAGGGAACGATCTTTACACCTGATGGCAGTATCTGTTCGTTCAGCCGCCGGACCATGGCGTGTATGCCGTCCATGGTGGAAGCGGTGTCCGCGCCCTTGCGCATGAACACGATGCCCTCAATCACATCGTTGTCATCAACTACGACACCATCCGACCGATGGATCGCCCTGCCGATCTGTCCCAGCCGGATTTTTGGTCCCTGGGTTACGACGGCAACATCCTTGACTCGAATGGCAGTTCCTTTTTGGGTTTTGAGGACGATCTTTTCTATATCGTCAACGTTTCTAATCAGACCTACTGCGCGAACATTGATCTGCTGCGTGCCCTGCTCGATAAAACTTCCGCCTGCATTGGCGTTATTGTTGGCCAGTTGCTGCTCGACCTGGGCCAGGCCCAAGCCATAGGAGACGAGCTTATCGGGATTTATGCGGATCTGATATTCACGGGTCAAACCGCCGAAGGAAGAGTCGTCCACCACGTCCGGCGCCGACTTCATGTACTTGTTGATGACCCAGTCCTGAAGGGATTTGAGTTCCATCAGGTCATAGCTGGGATTGGTACTCACCAGGGTATACCAGTAAACGGAGCCGATCGGACTGAAGTCAGGGCCAATGCCTCCACTCACGCCGGGAGGAAGAGTGACCTGCGAGAGCCGCTCCAATACTTTCTGGCGGTCCCAATCGTTATCCGAATCATCATCGAAGATGAGATTGACGACAGACAGACCGGCAAGCGACGCGGAGCGAACATGAAGCAGATGCGGAATCCCGTTCATCTGAATCTCGACCGGGATGGTGACTTGTTGTTCCACCTCCTCGGCCGCGCGGCCCGGCCACTGGGTAATCACCTGTACCCAGGTATTGGCTACATCCGGATAGGCTTCAACCGGCAGTCTCTTGAAGGCAATGATGCCCCAGGCAAATACACCGATGGCCACGCAGAGAACAATGAAGCGATTGTCCAACGCGAAATCAACCAGCGAGCGAATCATTAGTTCACCGTACTCTCTCCAGCGTTCCCGGAAGCCGCCTGATCAAGGCAAGGCCCTGACTCCTACCGTCTGCCGCAGTTGCTCCAACGCCAGCATGCCACTGGCCAGAACCTGGCGGTAGGCCAGTTCTGTGGCGCGGTAACTGCGTTCCGCGTCAAGGAAATCAAGTAAAGTTGCCGCGCCCTGACGATAAGAAAACTCGGTGATGTCTCTGGACTCTTTCGCCTGATCCAGATAGCCCGACCGGTAGAGATTCGCGATCTCCTCGTTGTCCTTGACCGCTTCGTAAGCATTGCGCACATCCGTGAGCACGGTCTCTTCTGCCGCCTTAGCGCTGAAATCCGCTTGCGTCAGCACCAAGCGGCTACGCGCTATCTCCCCCTGATTGCGATTGAAAACCGGCAATGGAATACTGAAGAAGAAGGAGCCTGAACTTGTCCCTGAAAGATGGGTGTAGTTGGCGGTAACGTTCAGGTCCTGCTTGCCGTTCGCTTTGGCGAGGTTGATCTGGCTTTGCGCGGCCGTGACACCGAGCCTGGCCGCGCGGAGATCGGGGCGCTGGTCGAGGGCCGTGGACTCCAGCGTGTCCTCACTGGTGCTGAGGGGCAAAAACTCCAGCTCTCCCGCCACATCATAGTCGCGCGGCACGGACTGATAGCCGATGAGTTGCCGCAAGGAAAACAAAGCTTGCGCTCGGGCCAGCCGCGCCGTTGATACCGCGGTCTGGTTCTGTAGAAGCTGAACCTTGATCTTGAGGAAATCGTTCTTGCTGATGGCTCCTGCGTTAAAACGCTCCTGATTGATGTTGACTGTCTCCTGGAAGGTCTTCAGGTCCTGAAGAGCAAAGTCCAGGTTCGATTTGGCCAGCAGCACACTGATAAATTGCTGGGCCACATTGAATTTCAGGGACCGTTCTGTGTCCGCCACTTGCGCAGCCGTGACGCTGGTCTGGTTACGGGCCGCTTGCCGCCGCGCTGAGCGCTTGCCCCCGCGTTCGAACAAATAGCCGAGCCCCAGGTCGAACTGGGAGTTTTGGCTGATGTTGTCGGCGGAGAATCCGTTGCCATTAAAAACAGGCAGAAAGAGTGAATCCCAGAAAAGCACCGGATTGGGACGCAAATTCGCCGTAATCTCCGCTGCTTTGTTCTGATCGACCTGCGTGCGGGCAGCCTTGATGGTTGGACTATTCTTCAGCGCCAGGTCGATGGCTTCATCGAGAGTGATCCGAGTTGGGGTCTGGCCCATCGCAGACGCGGAGGCAGCAAGTACTATGGCAAATGCGTATGCCGCCCGACAAAATACTGTCATCTGGCTCTCCTTTTCTTCAACTCTCCATGCTGTGGGCGCGAACTGAAGCACACGCGGCAAGAATAAGGCTTGCGGAAAACGTTGCTACTGCTCGACGGTGTTCTGTAGCTCCAACGCATTGGCAACAACTTGTTGCCCAGACGCAATGCCCGAAAGGATCTCCTGAAGGTTTCCGGGCAGCATCTCTCCACCCGTAACCTGGACTCTGCGGAACTGCTTACCACCGGCGGGTACATAGACCCAGTCGCGATCATGCAAGTGCAAGACAGCAGTGGCAGGAACGGTGGCGCGCTTTACAGCTTTCTTCCCGTGGAACGTGGCAGTGACAAACATGCCCGCCCGCATTAAACCTGGATTGGGCAGCTCCAATCTCACTTTGGCGGTACGAATATTAGGATCGAGGATGGGGGCAATGTTTCCGATTCGCCCCTTCAGCAGCTTGTCTGGATACGCATTCAGGCGGACATCAGCAAATTCGCCCAGTTGCACGAAAGACATGTCATTCTCGTAGACATCACAGATGATCCAGACGTGGGACAAATCGGAAATGGTGAAGGGGCTGGGCGTACCGAAGGCCTGGATGGTGGACGATTCTGTGACTTGCTGATCGGTGATGACTCCGGCGGCGGGCGCGACAATATCAATGACCCCACTTGGATGATCTGGTCCCGCGCCTAAAGCCCGCAAGCGCTCTTCCGCGGTCTCGAGATCTACCCGGGCCTTGTCTGCGGCGTCCTGCGCCACTTGAAGATCATTCCTGGAGATGGCTCCTTTGTCGTACAGGACTTTGGCGCGGTCCAACTGGGAGCGTGTGAGTGTTTCATCGGCAACGGCTTTGCGGTAATCCGAAAAAGCGCCGGAAATGTCAGTGCTCCGCACGCGCATCAATAGCTGCCCTTTGTGCACCGTGTCACCCAGGCGTGCATGGATTTCTACTACCCGGCCGGAAGCCAAGGACATGACCGGGACAGTTCGGGAGACGTCGGGACTCACCACTCCGGTGACCGATAACTGGGGCTGGGCCTGGTGCTCACCCGCCGTCACCAGAGAAAACCGCTCTGCGTGGTCCACGGTAACTACATCGGGATCAGGATGCTGCTCTACTTTGAGGGGAGGGGGCGCTCCAGAGGCGTCAGCTTGATCGCGGCCGCAGCCAAGGAAAAGGTTGAGAACGACGCACAAAACCAGGGCAGCAAGCGCGCGACCGAACAACGCAGCCGGTGAGTACCGGAGCAATTTGCCTTTTGTGCGGCGTTGCAGCATTTGTCCTCTCGGAATCGTACCGGGCATTGTTTTTGGTGGTCCGTCGAATCTACATAACCATCATTAAGGAATTGTTAAAGTCAATTCATTTACCAACAAGGCGGGGTATGTCAGCGGTCCCAGGCCGCGGTCTTCGGCGCATCCGAGGGACCCTTCCCGAATGGTATAGGGGGATAGACTATAAGCGTTTTTGGATCCATGCTCATGCTGCTCCCTATTGCGCCGGTGACCCCGTCCCAGTAACCCTGCTTCCCGTCCAAATTCTCCCAGCGGCCGAGTATAAAGATCCGGTCATGCAGAGGCTGGGAACTATTTCAAATACGATCTTATGGTTTCAATCAGTCCATCGGCGGCGTCGGCCTGGCCGGTAGTGGGTTTCCTACCGGGATCAAGCAGATGAAACCGGATCTGGTCTTCCAGAAGCTCGACCATAAGTCCGTTCATGGCGCCGCGAGCGGAGGTAATCAGCCGCAAGATGTCTGCACATTCCTGCTCTTCGGCAAGCGCACGCTCCAAGGCTTCAATCTGGCCGCGAATACGGCGCGCGCGCGCCACCAGCTTTTCCTTTTCTTTGATGGTATGGCTCATTTTGCTGGACAATAGTATAGGGGACTATGTTATAAAGTCAAGTCGCATGAAAATGCGGCCCGCGGCGTTGGCCCAGTGGGCAGCAAGGCGGCGTCTCAGGCTAGAGCGTTTTCATAATGAGTGTAGTCTTTCTGTTAGCGGTCTGATCCCAATTAGATTTGGCAATCAGCACTCAGCATTCAGCATTCAGCCCGCAAACCTCTTAGGCTGAAGGGTTGCCGAATCGTTGGCATGGTTGAAAGGGGTCGGTCTACACCCACTATAAAAATGCTTTAGGGGTTTCGATCCAAGACTCAAAAACGTTGTGGTAGAGTATTTCGGCTTGCTGGCAACATTTGCGAATCAAAGGACACTATTCCATGAGTTCTCCAATCCTCCGGGCCAATTGACCCAATGATCTGGTTGCGTCCAAGGCAATTCGCAGTTCTTCTGACATGTTTCGTCGCTCTGTTTACTTTCTCCCTGGCCGCCCAGGATGTCCCGTCGCCGGCCAATTCCGATGGAGACAGCAAGCAAGTAGAAGCTAATCCTGGTAGACCTACGGTCTCCACTCCCGCAACTCTAACGCCACCCGGCTACTTGCAATTGGAAACAGGTGTGCTAGGCGCGGAAAAATCAGGCGAATTTTCTAACCGCACGGGCATTGAGGCTGTACTCAAGTTAGCGCTGACACACCGTTTTGAATTGCTGGTGCAAACCGAGCCTATGGTGATCTCTGATCTAGGCCGCAAAGGGGACGGGGAACCGGGTGAAGTCTTTGTTGGTTTCCAGGCGCTTATTCACAAGGGCGAAGGGGCCCAGCCTACCGTAGCCGTCAGTTATTTTCGACGACTCTATGGCAGCCCTGCCCCTGAATTGGACCTGGGCACGAATCGGCAGTCGGCGCTCTTATTGGTGAGCTTTGACCTGCTCCATTTTCATGTTGACACAAACGCAATAGTAACGGAACAGATCACCGATCGAGCAGCAGTTCACCGCGCACAATTCGGTCAAACACTTTCAATTTCCCATCCAGTAGCCGGCCACCTGTCGCTGTCGGGCGAACTGTGGCACTTCTCTCAGCCCCTCATTAGATCCAATGCTGTGGGATTGCTATTCGCGCCCTCTTACGTAGTCAATCGCCTGCTGGTCCTGGATGGAGGATTCAACCGAGGACTTACCGGCAACAGCACCCGTTGGGAAGGTTTCATAGGGCTGACATATTTGTTTCCCAAGCGGCTCTGGTGAAGCGGAAAGCATGAAGAACAGATAGATGGAAGGTCCATCGTGGTCTCTCAGTGTTGGCCCTTGTTGCTCTTGAGCAGAGGCTGCTGGGCAAACGGATGCGACGGCGGTTTTTCTTTCAGCAAATCTTCCAGCAGACCGCGGAGAGAGTTTTCGTCCTCCAAACTCGGGTTCGGGTGATCTCCGGTAGCGGCGCGTATGACCCCCGCGCGATCGATCACCACAATTTGTGGAATGGCCAGCAGCTCTCTCCCCGTGCGGCCCAGATAGCTGTCCACAGCGGCTGCAGTGGTGTAGCCTACCGGGAACGTGAGCTTGAGATTGTCCACCATAGCGGGCAGCAACAGCCCTCCGGTTTTCTCCGGGTCGGGCGCATCGAAAGCGATGCCAACTGCCTGAAACCCACGTGGGCCGAACTCGCGGTTAAGCTTGTTCAGCGTCTGAGCAACGTGCACGCAGTGCTGCGATTTGACGAAGAGGAACTCCAGGACCACAACCTTGCCCTTGAAGCTGGAAAGCATAGTAGTCCTGCCGGAAGGTTCGGAGATGGCAAATTCTGGTGATTTGCGAGGCAGCGGAGCCGGAGGCAGCGCAAACGCTGAGATCATCAAAACCAGTACCAGCAACACTGACGTGAGTTTCTGCCCATTGAAACGATTCATATCCCAGGACCTCTCGTGGCTTGGATTCGCTCTCCGATCATTGGTGATTACATTCATCAACTTGCCTGTTTCCACTTATCCACGATCCGCTGCATCTCTGCCGCGCCGGCCGCCGCGGCATCCTCGGCGCTCTGCTCGCCTTTGAGGGCCCGGGCCACCATTTTGGGCACTACCGAGGTGTTGAAAATCTCCATGTACGCCGGGCTGGCAAACCCCGGCACGCCGAGATTGGGAGTCCAATGCAGAGCGTCTTTCAGTGCCGTGTACTTGGAGGGTGGATTGGCCTGCGCGTCGGTCGAAAGCCGCACAATGAGATCGGGAATTGTTTTCGGATAAATGGGAAAGTTGCAGCCCAGGCTTTTCTCATAGCCGGTCTGGGACTTATCCAGCATGTCAGCCAGGAATTGCCTGGCGCCTTTCTGATTCTGGGCAAAGCTCCACACTGCGGAGCAATTGGTGACATGAGGAAGCGCCGTGACTCCCATTCCACTGCGGCCGATCAATGGCGGCTGGATCCAAAGCTTCCGAGCAACATCCTGGTTCTGTTTTTCGGCAGCGCGCAACAGACTGATGGCATTGATGGCAGCCGAGGCCTTATGTCCCAGCATGGCCTGCACGTTGCCGCCACTCCCCCAGGTGAGTTGCTCGGGCGTTCCCGCCTCCTGGTAGAGGGCCTGGAGGTAGTTCAGGGCCCTGGCTGCAAACACGTTTTTGTTGAACAGCACATTGCCTCCTGCATCCAGGATCCAGGCACGGAGGGCGTAAAGGATGGTATGCAGAGTAACGTTGCCTTCCAAGGTTGGGCTGAACGCCAGACCACAGGGTATGCCCAGCTTGTCGCGCATCGCCTTACCGCCGCTGAACAGGCTGCCATAATGCACCGGCCCCAAGGGCATGCCAACCTCAGCCCAATAGTCTTCAAAGAAATGCAGCGGGGAGGGCATCCAAAAATCAGCGAAGGCGAAGTATTTCTTTGTCGTCAGATT
>DATDGH010000676.1:0-1882 GCA_036522215.1 Candidatus Angelobacter sp.
TGCTCTTCAATTACCCAATTACAAAAATACCCAATGGCTAAAGGCCTGCTTCAATCCTCGACCGAGGATCCAGGTAATCCCGCAGAGCGTCGCCAATAAAATTGAATGACAGCACGGCCAGCATGACGGCAGCACCAGGAAAGAGCACGAGATGAGGGCCGTCAAACAGATGCGAGCGGCCATCGTTGAGCATGGAGCCCCAGCTTGCGGTGGGCGGCGGTACCCCTAATCCCAGAAAGCTGAGTGTGGCTTCCGCCAGCACTGCTCCCGCCATGCCGATGGCCGCCTGCACAATCACCGGCTGAATGATGTTGGGAAGAATGTGGTGGGTTATGATGCGCCAGTCACTCGCGCCCAGAGCACGCGCTGCTTCCACAAACTCTTTTTCTTTGACTGCCAAAACCTGAGCGCGTACCAGCCGCGCGTATCCGACCCACCCGCCAATGCACAGCGCGAAGATCAGGTTGATGATACCGGGCCCAAGAAAGGCCACGAAAGCTATGGCCAGCAGGATGCCGGGAAACGATAGAAAGGCATTCATGATGATCACGTTAAAAAACTTGTCAGTCCAGCCGCCGTAGTAACCGGCAATGGAGCCAAAGATCAGTCCCAGAAAAAGCGAGCCGGCGACTACGCTGCTGCCCACCAGCATGGAGATGCGTGCGCCATAAATCACGCGGGAGAGAATGTCGCGGCCTAGTTCATCGGTGCCGAACCAATGCGCCGCGCTGGGCGGTTGCAGTCGCAGAGGCAAGTCGATTGCGGCCGGATCTCTGGGCGTGATCCAGGGAGCAAACAACGCGAACAAGACAAACACTGTCACCAGCACCATCCCGGCGGTGGCCAGGCGATTGCGTCGTCCGAGCGCAGCGGCGGCGGTCCAGGTGGCAGCGAAAGTCATGAAAGGATTTTAGCCGAGAGGAATTGCCGGAATTGTCAAAAATTTAGAAGCAACGAAAGCCGTCACCGTTTTTCAATTCCCGCGATTTTGGCAATTATGGCAATTCTTACCGCTTCTTTTTGCTCGGTACTTCAAGATTGTTGGTTACGGAAAAAACGCCCGAGACTTGATTGGCGCGGATGTTGACCAGGGTCTTGTCCCCCGTGCTGTCCACCACGCCTTCCAGCGTGACGTGGCCGTGGTCCACGATGATGTGGATGGGCCGGTTGGAGCCGACGCCATAGCGTTGCAGAGGCCCGTAACCGTAGATGGCCCGGAAGAGCTGCAGGCGCAGACGATCATCCATGGGAGAAGGAGGAAGGACCTCGATCAGGTTGTTGATTTTTTCCACACCTTCAATTTTCTTGATCGCATGTTCCGCGTCGGATTTGAGCGTGGCATGGTAGACGTGGCCGAGGAGTGTCACATCGTAACCATCGACTTTGAAGCCGATTACGTCAAACTCGTCGTAGTAGGGAAGCATGAGAATTTCATGCCTCACCTGTTTCTGCACTCGCTGGGTGAACTTCGCCGGAGGCTGCGGAGTCTTTTGCGCCCAGGCGGCCGAGAGGGCGAGTCCGGCGATCAACAGAACGGCGATAGCTCGGAGCTTCAAAGCAATTCTCCGTTAAGACTTTATCTTAGCTGAATCATGGCCGGCGTGTTGTGGTACTCCGGGGGCAGGGCCACGAGCGGATGATATTGGCAGATCAATACAGCTTTTGCTGTATTGACTCTCCAGCAACTCTGGATCATACTTTTTCCATGCTGAAGTCGCTGTTTGCACGATGCATGGGCGTCTCCGCCGTCGTGTGCGTCCTGCTGATGTTTTTGTTTCCGTTGCCCTACGGCAATTTCCAGTCAACTCACGGGCCCGTAACCGCGTTGCGCTCCATGCGCGCTCTTCTCCTGCTGGTCTTTTCCATGATGAGCGCCGCGCTT
>DATDGH010000677.1:0-3473 GCA_036522215.1 Candidatus Angelobacter sp.
GCTTCAATGCGGCTCATGTTTTTCTCAAGCTTCATTGTCGCTCAAGTGCAGAAGAAAAAGAAGTATTAGATTCTCGGGATCTCAGCGCCAGGGCCCACGATGCGCGACGGGTTTTCGCGCAGCGGAGTGGAGGTGCAGTTGCTTTTGATTTGCTAACTACTAATTGCTAACTACTAATTACTGATTTTCTAATTACTGCTTTTTCTAATCAAAACCATGTCTCACCGGGTGGTCAATGATGATGGCGCGGCCGTCGGTAAGCGCCTTAATGGAGTGGCGCACCCCACCCGGCACGATTGCCACCATCCCCGGTCGCGCGGTCAGGGCCACGCCGTCAATCGTGACATCCAGTTCGCCCTCGATCACCTCATACACTTCTTCCTCCGGGTGATGATGCTCATGGATGGATGCGCCTTTCACGAAGTCGTAGTGCGCGAAGGTCATATTCTGTGAGTGGAAATAACGTCCCCGCCAGCCCGGCAGGCGCTCTTTGATCTTCAGACTGCTGACGTCCACAATTGGCATAGGAATCTCCCTCGCGCATGCTAGCACAATTGTTGAAGGTGACATGTCACAGGGGCAGGCGGCCAGTGCTCACATTGATCTTTTTTGTGTTGTCGGATGCCATTTTGAAACACTCGTGTTCGGCTGCGTTCGGCAATCAGAGATATAATGTCCACCATTACCGGAAAGCCCCACTCCTCGTGCGGTCCGCTCCAAAATTTGGCAATGTGAAGAATACTGACTGGTAGATATAGTTACCCACTGGTATACTTCCTGTCCCAATTAGAGATATAATGTCCGCCGCCATGAAGAACTGTGCTGCAATAGCGCAGCTTTAGGCGGAAGGAGAGCGTCGTGATCGGGAAAGAATTACTAAAGGGAAATTGGCAGCTCTGGCTGCGTTGCTTTGCTCTGGCGGTCTGTGTGCTGATGGCAACTGCGGTGATGAAGGGCGCGTCCGGGCCTGTGGCTGTCACGGAAGATGGCGTTTTTCGCGGTGTGGCAACGCCGGCGATGAATGAATTCCTGGGTATTCGCTATGCCCAGGCGCCAACAGGCGATTTGCGCTGGAGGCCGCCACGGCGAGCGCTGCCGCATTCTGGCATTCAGGAGGCGGCCCAGTTCGCGAACCACTGTCCCCAGCCGCCCTCTCCGTTCGGTCTGGCCAGCATCACGGAAGATTGTCTTTTTCTGAATGTCTTTGCTCCCATCGGACACGACGACAGGGAGCAGGATGAGCGTCGCCCGGTAATGGTGTGGATCCACGGCGGAGCCCTGGTCGTAGGAGAAAGCGATGACTACAATCCGCAACGCTTGGTGGGTCAGGGTGTCATCGTCGTCACCATCAATTACAGGCTGGGAGCGCTGGGTTTTCTTGCTCACCCGGCCTTGAGCGCTGAGGCCGCCGATCCTGACAATGACGGCAACCAGGATCATGCACCGGCGTCCGGCAATTACGGGATCATGGACCAGCAGTTGGCGCTGCACTGGGTGCGGCGGAACATCGCGGCTTTTGGTGGCGATCCTGACAACGTGACCATCTTCGGCGAATCTGCCGGGGGGCTCAGCACATTCAGCAATCTGGTGTCGCCCCGCGCGAAGGGCTTGTTCCAGCAAGCGATTGTCGAAAGCGGCGCCTATTCACTCACCCTGCCGAGCCTCGCGGCTGCCGCGGCACAAGGCACAGCCTTCGCGGCGGCGGAGGGCTGCACCAGCCAGACGGCTGCATGTCTGCGCGCGCTCACGGTGGTGCAGGTCCTGGCCAAAGAGAATGCCGGCGGCTACGTGACCAATGTGGATGGCCGCGTAATTCCACAATCGATTGACACGGCGCTGGCCGGCGGACAGTTCAACCGCGTGCCGGTGATGAACGGCAGCAACCACGACGAATGGCGCCTCTTTGTCGCGCTGGATGACGTGCTTGCGGGAATCATTCCAACACCGGCCAACTATCCCCAGATCATTGCCGCGACGCTTCGCATTCCAGTTGCGGCCACTGGGCCTGTCGTGGCTTTATATCCGCCGGGGACCACCACGCTGAGCACGGAGCTGGCCTTGGGTGCGCTGGGCACAGATGCCATCTTCGCCTGTCCCGCACATTTTGCCAGCGCTCTCACTTCTCAGTTCGTGCCCACGTTTGCTTACGAGTTTAACGACGAAAATGCGCCCCAGGACTTCCTTCCTTTTGTCGGATTCCCCTATGGCGCGGCGCACGCCTCTGAACTCCAGTACCTGTTCAACCTGCGAGCTGCTTTTCCAGTGACGCCTTTGACCGCAGACCAGCAAACGCTTTCCGATAACATGGTGCGGTACTGGACGGAATTCGCCGAGAAGGGCAGTCCCAATCAACACCGCACGCCATTCTGGCCTCTATTCAGCGTTGCCGCGGACCCCGTGCAGTCCTTTGTGCCGCCCGCTCCGGCCACCGAATTCAACTTTGCCACCGCACACAACTGCGCATTTTGGGACGCAGCCACAGGGAGGACATTACCGTAAAATGCCTTGCAGTTCGTTCAACGTGAAGCAATCGTTCAAACAAAGCGATTGCCTCTGAGTTCCCGGGGTGTCCTCCGTTTTTTGGGTTTTGCTTTACCCAACTCGTGTTTGCTTTTCTCCGTGCCTCCGTGTCTCCGTGGTAGGTGTTGCGGCTGCTCTTTGCGGTTGCTCTTGCCTTTCCCTGAGACCTTTGACCTGTCCCCTATTTTCTGGCTACGGCCACCAGCCGCGGGGCGTTCAGATCAAAAGGTGATCCGGCAAAGCTTCCGAACAACTGCACCTGCTCGAAGCCGCTGCTGAGGAGGCGGTCTTTAAGTTCCCGGCCGGAATAGAGATTGTGTTCAAAACTGAAGTTGCGTGTGCTGCCGTCTTTGATCAGGATCCACTCCGTACGCACACGGCACCAGTCGTCGCAAAGTTGCGGACGTTGCACCAGCAGCGAGCCATCCGCCAGTTCAGAACACATTGTGTTCTGCCAGTTTCGAGCGAGCTTTTCCTTGCTGATAATGTCGATCACCAGCGCGCCGCCCTGTTTGAGGCTGCGATGAAGGTTTCGCAGCACCTGAAGGTCGTCCTGCTCCGTGTCGAAGTATCCGAATGAGGTGAAGAGGTTGCACGCCAGATCGAACTGTTCAGGGCGGACGAAACCCCGCATATCTGCCTGCACCCATTCGAGAGCTAGGTTGGTTTGCGCTGCGTGCTCCCGCGCACGATCCAGCAGAAACCCGGAACGGTCAACTCCCGTCACCCGAAAGCCGCGCTGCGCAAATTCCACAGAATGCCGTCCGGGACCACAACATAGATCGAGCAGGTTGCCTCCACTGCATCGAGTCAGCGCAATGATCTGGCTCACTTCCTCCTTGGCGGCAGCAAACCTCTCCGGCGAAAACATGTAAGCATAGAAATCACGCCAAAAGTCCTCTCGTTCAAACCAATCCATAGACGATAGAGTCTACACTGCAAGATGAGGGTTT
>DATDGH010000678.1:0-1882 GCA_036522215.1 Candidatus Angelobacter sp.
CGCTCTTACAGTAGATGACGTAGCCTACCAGGTTGGTGTAGGTGGCGTCACTGTAGTAATCAATCTCGTGGCCGGCCTTGCCGATCTGGGCTTGCACACTGTCCACAGACGAAGGCACAGCCACGCTCAGGACAAAAAGCGCAGCCAGGAAAACGGAGCGCACGCGGCGGAGAACTGTGTATTTCATGGGTGATCTCCCTGAATTAAGGTCATGAAGGTTGCACCGATCATTGCCACAAAGAAAACGCAGCTCTGGCTCGGAGAGGGTGCTCTACCCCAGCACGCGCAAACCAAGACCGCGCGTGTTTGGGACCCCGGCTGAGCACTGTCTGTATCAGTTGGGTCCATGCCCGGACAAATTTTGGCCCAGGCTGTTCTGCCAGTTCTCTAAGCCAAGTCCGGCTTAGCAGCCCGAATCACTGACGATGCTGTACGGAGAAGTCCGGCCCCAACTGCTCAAGGAGCCGTCGTTGCAGTAGATAAAGACGCCGACCAGGCAGCTGTAGCTATCGTCGCTGTAGTAATCAAACTCATGGCCGCTTCTGGTTTCCTGCGCTTGCGCGCGGTTCAGCAGCGATGGCGCACCCGCGCTCACTACAAACAGCACTGCCAGGAAGATCGAACGCAGGCGCCGGAGTGTTCCGTGTTTCATGGTGCAACCTCCTGATTTGAACGCGCTAAAGTATAGTTCAAAATGGAAAGGCAGCCGCATAAAATTTTGCAGATTCGTTCCATATTGGAACGGAGTGCAGAAAAAGCTTTTGACGCGCCAGGAGGGTCAGGTTTGGCAAATTCCTGATCAGTACGAAAACCTCATTTGCCTGGAGAGGTGGCGATCATTTCGTGGAGACCAGCGCGGGCACGGGATAGTCCGGAAGTTTATCTTTCTTGCTGTCGGCGCGCTTGACCTCCAGGTCATCGAACAGAATGGAAGGATTCACAATACTGTGCGGTATGTTGAGAATGCGGTTGTCCACATTGACGTCATCGCCCGCGGCGATCAGGTTATCGCGCAGGGCGCGTGTGTCCAGGCTGCCGAAAACTGCTCCCCGCACCAGCTCCTCGTGACCATCCTTCACCCAAACCTTGTAAAGCAACCGAGGAGTCCGCGAGGGGCCCATAGTCTGGACATAATAACCAAAAGGAAGATCACGCTCGCGGCACATGGCAATCAATTTTTCTTTCAGCTCTTTGCCTGGCACCGGCTGAGCTGAACGCACAAGCAGATTTCCCAAGCTGGGTCCAGGTGGATTAGTGGGCACGCGAGCGCGGCCATGGCCATTGGAAGCGGGAAAATCACGAATAGGTTCACGCCCCATCACGTAATTTATCAGCTTTCCGTTCTCGATCAGAGAAACACGCATGGCTTTCACGCCCTCATCATCTACCGGGTACCCGCCCAGCAGAGACCGCCCGTCAACGGAAAGAATTGTGGGGTCATCAACTACAGACAAGAAATCAGGCAGGACCCGGGCTTTATAGCTGGTGCTCCAGGTTCCTGTGGTGCGCCCGGTTTGCCCCAGGTTCGGCTTTCGCCCGAGAAGATTTTCTCCCACCAGATCGGCAAAAACGCTCGATGCTGCATCTGCGGAAAACAGCACTGGGCCGTGGTAATCCTCGTCCGCAATCGGCGCTGCTCGCAGATCTTTGAAACTGCCAAGAAGTTTATTGGCTTCCGCCATGAAATCAGCTTCTGAAGGAAGCTCCTTTATGTTGGCCACTGTGTAGTCATGGGACCTGTCCAATCGCATCCCGTCCGGCGCCTGGGCAATTCCGGAGAGGACCGACTGGTAAATGGTCTGGCCGTAGCGTGTCGTCGTGCCTTCCGAATTTACGTAGTAGCGGTTCACCGCCATAAAGCGGAGAGACGCGTCCAGGTACT
>DATDGH010000679.1:0-4147 GCA_036522215.1 Candidatus Angelobacter sp.
GCTTCTTGTGGCGTAGAACCAACATGAACTCCATAACTGGTCGTCCATTTGTTGCACATAACGATTATTTCGGCGCTGGGATCAATGACAGGCTCAACCCCTTCGTCATTCCAGTAAAATCCTATGCACTCGGCTTTATAAAAGTAGTACACAGAATTCGGCCTGCCTTCATACCTTCTGCGATTAATGTGATCTGGATTGCCAAGATGACGCACGGCATCAGTCACTCGCAGCCCAAAAGCGACAGGGCCGATGCGGGTCCCCGGCACAATGAGATCATCGTAGTCCATGTCGCGCGGTCCCGACAGATGAGGGTCTGATGGTTTCATCTTCTCTTTAGCATCAAATGCGATGGTACGACTAACGGTAATCAGCAGAACCACGATTAGCGTCAATGGACTAAGTAGGCGAACTAAGCAAGTCAACGGTATCCTCAGTTTAAAGACTCACGCTGCACTTAACGTCGTGCAATGTGAGTCGGCTTTGATAAATCTCGTGCGAATCGCTCTGGTCGGTTTGTAGCACACAAAGTCAAGCTTAGTCCTCACTGACCCTCCAAGTCTTCACGTCTCGTTCATTGACCGTCACGGTGTCCGAGACAGGATCATATCCGGGCGCGAGCACGATTGCTTTCAATGTATGGGTTGCAGGCGCACTCACATACTCCGAGCAAGTCCCATTCGCGATGACATCACCCGGACAGGCCGGATTCCCGTCAACAGAGAACCGCACCGTATGGCTCGTCTGATTGATGAAATCTATCTCTCCTGCCTGTCGACCGTTTGCCCCTAAAGTCTGTGCAGGAAGCAGCGTTGGTCGTTAACCCGCATGACTATTTTCTCCCCGGTCTTCGTGAATTCCGGTTTGCGGTCACGCCAAGCTGAAAAACCTGCTGCCGCCCTGCGGTCGCACACTCGGCTCTGAACACTTCTTTCGCCCTGCCGGGTTTCGGACTCCTTCCCCGTAACAAGTCCGGGTCCCCTTCCACAAAAATATTCGCCGCCGCCTTGGGAGGCAGCAATCCGCTTGGCCCCTTCGGGTGTGTGAACCGCAAAACGCGGAAATTCAAACAGCCGAGGAGAACGAACAATGATCTATTTGCTGCATTACGACAGGCCGCTTCATCACGCCCAGCACTATTTAGGCTCATGCGACGATCCGCAGCGCATCCAGGCTCACGGCAACGGTACATCCAGGGCGCGGTTGCCCCAGGTGTTCTGCCAACTTGGAGTCCAGTTTGTTGTTGCCCGTACCTGGGAAGGCGGCAGGACTGGCGAACGGCAACTCAAGAATCAAAAAAATGCGCGTGTACTTTGCCCAATCTGCCGCACACACAAACTCAGTGTCCGGGCAAAACATCAGCGTGCTCGCAGGGCGCAACGTAAGCTGCCACTTTCGTCGCCCGAAGTCAGGTTCAACGAAGTGAGACGGATATGGGCCAGCAACTTCGACAGACGCTGCATCGCGCATTCTTAGGAAACCGCACTGCGGGCGCAAAGCAAAAGCGGGACCGTAGTGCCCAGCGCAAGCTGCCGTTTACGGACCCGCCCGAAATCTTTCTTCGGCCCGAATGCGCCGGAACTCACGCGTTACTCTTCCGGCATCGCAATCAAGCCAGTCAGCATGAAAAGCGTATTCTCGTAGAGCCAATGTCTTTCATCTTCACTTGCTACTTCCAGCACATCTTCCACCATGTGCTCGTACCAAGTCGCAAGGTCGTAGCCGCGAACTTCAAACCGCCCGCCGAATTCCGGCACATAGAAAGGCCATGCGATCATCCAAAATTCCAGCCATGACATCCGCGCCAGACACACAGCCGCCATAAACTGGCACATTGCGGCACGATCACAAAGTCTTGTCGCAAGGTGAGTTCTCTCCAGAAGCCGCGTTCCCGTCTCTTTCTCAATCTTATTGATTAAGAACCGCGCCACCTCCATGGAAAGCGCCCCATTCATTGCCATTTTGCGCAGGAAGTCCCTTGCACGTTTAATCCTCTCCGCCGCCGCGAGTCGCCTCTCTCCCCGCTTTAACCGCCATTCGTAATTAACCAGGTTGTCTGCCTCGGCGCTCACCAACATCTCAAATTCATCAATCCGGACCTCTTTGAATTCCTTGTGCACTTCCACTAGCTCGCGCACTCGCCTCGAAAAAAAGCCTAACGTCCTCAACCAGTGGGCGCACACACCCCCAACCAAGAACAAAAAAGGAACGAGAACGAACCAAAATAGGCTCATGCTTTTCTCCGAAACATCCGTCCCAAGACTCTAATATAGTCTTCCATGTTCCTCAAGTGGTCAATTGCCAAGCCCTCCGCTGGCGCCGTTACTTCAGGCTCATCACGACTGAGCACAAGTACCCAGGTCAACTCGCCAATAATGTAGGCCGCCGCTGGAAGCCATTCGCTCACAATTCGAAACTTGGTTCCGAAGATTGATCGTGTAAGAAAACCACCAAGCGCCAAAACCTCGAAAATAGCAAAGCCCGCCATAACTCCCGATTCCCATTCCTGGCCCCGAATCTTGAATATCCTGCGGAAAGCAAAATAGACCAACACAACGGCACTGATCGAATATTGCACAGCGACTTCTGAACCGATGATTGCTGCTGTTTGCCACCCCCCACGCACCGGCGGAAAGAACCACGCCTTCAACACAGCGTAGATCAGTGCCAGTCCTACGGCACCCCAGATGACCCGCGTAACCCACTTTATTCTCGTGTGAATGTCGAACACATTTAGAAAGCTTTCACGAACGGCCAGCACCGTGAAAACCAGACTGATGGCTGCTGTTATCCAGTAAACGTCGAAATAGAGGCTCTTATTCCCTGCTGCGGCCAGCCGTAGACTATCCTGAGCTATTTCATATCCGATATAAACCGAAAACCAGAAGAATCGTCGCAACAGGTGACGCCGGATCAAAATAATCAGCACAATGAACTGAAGGCTGACGGTCAGAGCAAGAACGATTTTGTTTACGAGCTCTTCCATACAATTTGAACCGGGAGTGAGTAGCTTATGCTATTCCACTCCCGGCCTCAAAGTGCTTTCTCAGTTCCTACCGTACTACTGTCGGCCCGGATCCGGTCGGATACGGAACTTGGCCACCATCAGCGACGGCGCTGATATTCGGAATCCCGATAAGCAAAATCGCGACGCTAAGTCGTAACACAATCCGGATACTCATCATCCCAAGGGTTTTCATTCTCATTTCACATTCCTCCTTTTTCTGCGTTTTCACCCGCCGGAATTGGCAGGAAAAACGCCTTAATTCTATTGCTCCCAGTCAGCCCACAACAGACTTGATTCATTCGGTCTTTACTTTCTTAAGAATTCTCGCAATCCAGCCGGATTTCGCTTAACATAGGGTGCTTTTTGGCTGAATTTCATACACGGGTTGATGACTTTCTTTCGCTCCATTCGCTACTCCCTTCGGGCCCTCATGCGCGCGCCCAGCTTCACGGCGACGGCAATCATTGTCTTAACGCTTGGCATCACCGCCAACACCACAATCTTCACTCTGGTTGACGAACTCCTGTTGAATCCTTTTCCGTACCGTGATCCGCAGCGCCTAGTAATGATTTGGGAAGCCAATCCCGCACGAGGTGGAATAGCTGCGCAGCGCACCCCGGCGGCCTGGAACAACCTCAAGGCGTGGCGAACAGAAAACCACGTCTTTGACGGCATGGAAGCCTATGAAATTTTCCTGGGCTATAACTTAACTGGCCGACAAACGCCCGAACATTTGAGCGCCGCACGCGCCACTCCTGGGTTTTTCAATATGCTCGGCGTCAATGCTGCTCAGGGCCGCACATTTTTATGGCAAGATGATACGCCAAATGCCGCCGCGATAGTACTTCTGACCGAGAAATTTGCGACCAGGCATTTCCCCGCGCAGAACCCGATCGGCCAACGACTGCTTCTGGATGGCCAACCTTACATTGTCATCGGCGTACTTCCAAAGAGTTTCCATCTGCCCGCCTTCTTTGAAGGACTGAGCGAATACAAACCCGACATCTGGCTGCCCTTGCCAAAGGTCGCAGCAAATGATCCCCCGCAGCTCGCCAGGCGAACGCGGCTTATCGTTTGGGGCCGGTTGAAACCAAACGTATCACTGGCCCAGGCCCGCGAAGATATGAAGAACGTCGCGGC
>DATDGH010000680.1:0-10529 GCA_036522215.1 Candidatus Angelobacter sp.
AAGCCATCTCACGCGAAGAGGAGATCAAGGGCTGGCGGCGGGAGAAGAAGTTGCGATTGGTCCTCAAGGCCAATCCGGACTGGGCCGATCTGAGTGCGGAGTGGAAAGAAGATGACTCTTGGCAAGCTATTCCCGAAGCCAAGCCCCAGCCAGTGTTACGCCGACGGCCTGCTAGATCGTGAGTACAGACCGGAGCAACAATGGCAGCAGCATCACTTTGCTGGTTAAGTGAACGGTATTGGGGGGTCCCCGGCGCGCCCAGTTTTGGCGTAACCGGGATGGAGGTCCTGCTCTTGGAGCGGAGCGCCTTAAAAACCGGGGGAGTCGCTAAGGAGCATTTATGAGATGGGTTGTAGTATCAAAACGGCGATCTTCCCCTCCGGAACCCAACTTACAAGGAGAATCACTCAATGCCCCGACGGGTGGGAAAGCCTCAATCGGCTGTCAATCTTAAACATCTGGCCGATTACCTTCAGTTGACGCCTGGAACCGTCTCCGTTGTTCTAAACGGTGTTCCCCGGGCCAGCGAGATCCCGCAGAAGACCCAGGACCGCATCTTTGCTGCCGCCCGCAAGCTGAACTACCGCCCCAGTCATGTAGCTCGCACCCTGAAGAACAAGCGCAGTTTGATGGTTGGGATTCTTGCCCCTGAGGTCAGTGAAGGCTATGGCGCGCTCTTGCTGAATGCTCTCGGTGAATATCTGATCCGCCAGGGCTATTTCTATCTTGTCGCCACTCATGGCCGCAGGCCCGACTTGCTGGAGGAATACCCCCGGATGCTGACCGAGCGATTGGTGGAAGGTTTCATCGTCATTGATACTGCTCTTGAAAATCCCCTGCCGCTGCCCGCCGTCGCCATTTCCGGCCACACCAGCCTTCCCAATCTCACCAACGTGGTTCTGGATCACGACCGTGCCGCATCCCTGGCGCTGCACCACCTCACTCAGCTTGGCCACAAGCGCATTCTGTTTATGAAAGGGCAGCCATTCAGTTCAGATTCCGCTGACCGCTGGAGGGCCACGCAACAGGCTGCAATCCGCTTAGGAATCAAAGTCTTGCCCCAGTTGACACTGCAGTTGACCATGGACACTTTTTCTCCTGAGGTCGGCTATCCGCTGATGCGCCAATTCCTTAAGAAAAAAGCAGAGTTTACCGCCTTGGTTGCTTACAACGACTTCTCCGCCATTGGCGCCATTCGCTCCCTGCGAGAGGCGGGTTTGCGAGTTCCTGAGGACGTTTCCGTGGTTGGCTTCGACGATGTGAATAGCGCGGCCTATCAGAATCCCAGCCTGACAACCATCCGCCAGCCGTGGAAAAAAATGGCCCAGATTGCCGCGAAGACCCTCCTCGATCGGCTGATTGGGAAGCGCGCTCCCAAACAGATTCTGGTTGAGCCTGAGCTTATCGTGCGTGAGTCAACCGGACCGTGTCCAGCTCATTTCCCCGCTCCAACCCGAACCCCGAGGCAAGTTCAACCCCGGACAGAGAGTGCTGTCGAAACGTCACGCGCGCGAACAGCGCGGCTGACCTCGTTACCGTGATCCCAGAGCCACTCACGACTTTTTCACGGTGGATTATTATCATCGCGTAAGGCAACACCCAGCTGAAATCGTTTTGCGGCATAGTGATCTTCAATCCTGCGGCAAAATACCTCGGCGATTGTCAAACTCACAGGAGCCAGCCGACCAGCGCACTTCCTGGAAGCGTTCAATGTCTCAAAACCGAATAGGACGAATGTCCTCAGGCCAGGTCTTGCGTCCGGGAAGGTCAAACTCGTGACGCAAATAATCCTCAAGATCGTAGCCGTAATAAATGATGTCCGTTTGGTGCACAGAAAAAACAGGGTTGCCCTCATAAGGAGGGTCATCCGGCATCATGCGGTGCGCGAAAATCGGAATGAGTTTTGGCGCCGCGGCCAGCAGCGAATCCGCGAGGTCCAAGGCCTCTCTCATCGACTGCGGCTTTTGCCCCCATTCCGTGAGCCAAAAATTGTTGCGTTCTATATCGAAAAATATGCCTCTTCGAGGACTATCCAGCCAGTCTCGAAGATCAATCTCGCTCCCGGACCGCCAATCAGGAAAATGCTTGTGCGTTGGAACGGCAGTCTGGAGAAAGGCACGCAGGTCAGCAGGGAAGCGAAAACTGAACTTCCTTTCAAGACCAAGAACTTCAGCGTCTGTCAGTCCCTCCGCAAAGTTCATACCCCGAGCTTTTAGGAGGTTAATGATATCCGGCCACTTGTCAGTTTCCATTGCAAGGAAATCATACCCGACAAAAGCGTGCTCTCTTTTTCATTAAACAACATAAGACAATAAACTGTTCATAAAAATAAATATTGACAACATATAGGGTTATCCAGTATGATGATCTTGTCTCGCCCTGAGTGCGAGCATGGTTAAATCAGATCTTTGGAAAATGGAATATGCGTCCTTTTGACGACGACTATTTTGTCGAAAATGCTGCTGGGTTTCGAAAAGAAGCCCCGACTTGCTCTTCCTATCTTTCTAGGGCGCATGCTGTGCAACCGCCCTATACCGTAGATTCCGGAACGAAAAACCCTTCTGCAACGGATTCTGCAACGACATTTTCCTTATGCTCCAACGACTTGCGCAGAATCGCGGAATCTGATCATTTTTTTTATTAACCAGAAGATAACTAGCGGCCATCAGGGTTCCGCCGGATTGGGTTCTCCCCTGATTATCAATAACTTAGCTGCCATCATCGCCGGTTTTACCCGGTAAGGAAGCTGTTTACTAAAAGATAAATAACTCAAAAGGCTAACCTCTTTCAACCACGCCAACTGATGCGGCAACCCTTCAGGCCTAAGAGGTTTGCGGGCTGAATGCTCTCTGGACTGCTCGCCAAGCCATTTAGAATCAGTAGGCGCTCACTACCTGTTAAGTTTTGGTTTTTCTTCCGATCACGCGCGATCACCCGATCACGGCGATCACCCGATTGCCAACACGACCAAAATGCCGGAAAGCAGTTAGTCGCTTTTATGAACTACGCCCTCGGCGTCGCGACCCGGCTGAGTGCTAATTGCTTACGAGGCAGGCAGCCGAAGTCGCGCGCGCAGGCCACCCTTGGGAGAGTTCTCCAGCGCGATGGTCCCACCGTACACCTCAGCCAGATCACGCACAATAGATAAGCCAAGACCGGAGCCGGGCGCCGCTTCGTCGGCGCGCACTCCTCGTTGCAGCACTACATCGCGCATCTCCGGAACAATTCCCGGTCCATCATCGTCAACGAAAATAACCATGCTGCCGTTTTCCCGAAACGATTGCACGCTGACCGTGGACTTGGCCCATTTGCATGCGTTGTCGAGCAGGTTCCCCAGCATCTCATCCAGATCTTCGCGCTGGCATCGAATCGAGTGTTCCGGAGAAACGTCGACTTTGATGTCAAGTCCGCGGGCGGCATAAATCCGAAGCAGCGTGCGCGAAAGTCCCTCGGCCGAAACCAAAACTACGCAATGGGCTCCTGGTGTATCGCCGGAACTGGCGGCGCGCGCGTGCGCCAGATGATACTCGACCTGGCGGCGCATCCGTTCTACCTGCTGATGGATCGCAGCAGCTGCTTCGTGCTGCCCTTCGGCTTCCACTAGGTCTGCCTCCTGCGCCAGCACTGCCAGCGGCGTTTTCAAGCCATGGGCCAGATCGCCGGCTTTCTTGAGCGCCCGTTGCACAGCTTTCTCGCGGTGTTCAAGCAGCGCATTGAGATCATTCACCAACGGCTGCACTTCGGCCGGGTAGGTTCCATCGATCCTGCGTCCCTGGCCGTCGCGTACCGCAGACAAACGTGTCCGGAGTTGGCCAAACGGCAGCAGGCCACTGCGCACTTGCGCAAAACCAGCCGCCAGAAAGACGACCGCGAGGACCATCATTGCGATAGATAACCCGATATGAAAAATCCCTGCAAACCGCCACAAAAACTGCCTGTGACCGGTCAAGACAAGAAAGAACATATGGCCTACGGGGAGCAGCCCCACTGTCCAGAGAAAAGCACCAACAAAGATGCGCCAGCGAAGAGAGCGGAGCCGCATCATGGCGTCGCCTTGATGCGGTAGCCCAGGCCACGCACTGTTTCAATAGCAGAAGGGCCAAGCTTGCGCCGCAGGCGTGCGATGAAGACTTCGACCGTGTTTGAATCCCGATCGAAACTCTGCGCGTAGATGTGCTCCGTCAGTTCTCCCTGCGAGACCACGCGGTCGGGATGATGCATCAGGTAAGAGAGCACGCGAAATTCGTGGCTGGTCAGTCGCACGATGTCGCCATCTATCGTCACCTTCCCCGATCGCGGATCGAGGACCAGCGCGCCACATCTCAGTTCGGGTTTGACTTGTCCGCTGGCGCGCCGGATGAGGGCGCGCAACCGGGCGAGCAATTCCTCCATGCGGAAGGGCTTTGCCATGTAGTCGTCGGCGCCGCTATCTATGCCCGTGACCTTTTCGTGCCAGCTTCCTCTCGCTGTCAGCACCAGCACCGGCATAGCCAGACCGGCTTCGCGCCATTGCCGGAGAACACTTAAGCCATCCATTTTGGGAATCCCAAGGTCAAGCACCACGGCATCGTACTCTTCGTCGTGTCCGAGCATGTGGGCGTGCTCGCCATCGGCGGCGCAGTCCACAGCATAGCCGGCATGGTCAAGGGCCGTCGCCAGCCGCTTCGCCAGTGACGCCTCGTCTTCCACCACCAGAATCCGCAAATCTTCCCCTTCCTCTTAAGGAAACGCGAACCAACCTGAACGCAGCGTGAACGCCACATTCAGGGATGATTCAGCCATGTTGGCTTACTGTTCAAAACCATGATCAAGCTGCAAGGTCTTAGCAAAATCTACCATACGCCTGCAGGAGATTATTCCGCACTGCGAAGCATTGATCTGCAAATCGCCGCCGGGGAATTTGTGGCCATCGTCGGCAAATCGGGGAGTGGTAAGTCGACACTGCTCAACCTCGTCGGCGGAATTGACAGCCCAACATCCGGCACGGTGGAGGTTGGCGGAAAAGCTATTCAGGGTCTGGATCAGGGCCGTCTGGCTGCATGGCGCGGCCGCAATGTGGGATTCGTGTTTCAGTTTTTTCAATTGCTGCCCACATTGACGGTGGCGGAGAACGTGATGCTGCCCATGGACTTTTGCCGGACGTATCCCGTACGTGAGCGCCGCAAACGCGCGCTCGATCTCCTGGACCGCGTCGGCGTCGCGCCGCAAGCAGACAAATTGCCCTCCGCTCTCTCCGGCGGAGAGCAGCAGCGGGCTGCGATCGCGCGTGCTCTGGCTAACCATCCACCAGTCATTCTGGCTGACGAACCCACCGGCAATCTGGATTCGCTGACCGCCGGAGCCGTGCTTGATCTCTTTCGCGCGATGGCGAGTTCGGGCACAACGGTGGTGATTGCCACGCACGAACGCGACATCACCCGCATGGTTAACCGGAAGGTTGAACTGGTGGACGGCGGTTTGGTAGCCGTCACCACATCTGCGCGCACAGTAGTAGCTGAGGTTCGCCGATGACCGCACCTTGGCACAAAGCGATTCGCGATTTCTGGCAGGAAAGCGCCAGGACCGTTCTCGTGGTGCTGGCGATCGCGATTGGAATTGCGGCCTTTGCCGCCGTTCTTTCCGCATACGCGGTACTCACACGGGAATTGGACAAAGGATATCTGGCAACGAATCCGGCCTCAGCCACTTTGCGCATGGACGCAATTGATGATGCTCTCATCTTCGCTCTGCTCGCCGACCGCGACGTGAGCAATGCAGAGCCAAGGAGAGTTCTGCATGGCCAGATCAAAGCTGGGCCGGCCGACTGGCGCAACCTGGTGATCTTTGTGGTGAAGGACTACGGAAATATCCGCGTCAGCAAAGTCGTGCCGGAGCAGGGTGCGTGGCCTCCAGCCACGGGAGAAGTACTGATTGAGAGGGATGCCTTTCAAGTGGCGCATGCGAAGATCGGTGACACCGTGACCATCAGACTTGGCCAGGGGAAGGAACAAACATTACACGTCAGTGGCAGAGTGCATGATGTTGGCCAGGCCCAGGCGCGCATGGAGAACACCGTCTACGGATACATCACATTGGACACGCTTGCACGGCTGGGCGAAAAGCCATATCTGGACCGGTTGAACATCCTGGTCGCACAAAACCGGTTTGATGAACAACACATTCGCTCCGTGGCCCAGGACATAAAGAAGCTGGTGGAAAGCCGCGGCCATACCGTTCGCCGCGTGGATATTCCCCGGCCGGGCAAGCATCCGCATGCCGACATCATGGGCCTCTTGCTGTTGATCATGGCCAGCTTCGGTTTCTTGGTATTGATGCTGAGCGGAATTCTTGTGGTGAATTTGCTCACCGCCATGATGGCTTCGCAGGTCCGCCAAATCGGCATGATGAAAGCGATTGGCGGCACACGCGGGCAAATTGCCCGAATCTACTTTGGCCAGGCGCTGCTGCTGGGAATTGCCGCGCTTGCAATTGCTCTCCCCGTGGGTATTTTAGGTAGCCGCACTCTGAGCCGCTCCTTTGCCCTTCTGCTCAATTTCGATATCACCAGCTTTGCCGTGCCGCTGTGGGTTTATCTGTCGGCCGTTGCTGTGGGCCTGGTGGTCCCGCTTCTGGCTGCGGCCTACCCGGTTCGGAAAGGCAGCGCGATTTCAGTTCGGGAAGCGCTCGCCTACTTTGGAGTCGCGCGCAATACTTTCGGCGCTGGCATATTCGACAGCATGCTGGCGGGAATCGGAGGAAAGTTCCGCCCGCTCTTTCTTGCCATTCGCAATAGTTTCCGGCGGCGCATGCGGTTGGCGCTGACGCTGGCGAGTCTGGCGGTGGGTGGCATCTTCTTCATGTCCGCCATCAATATCCGGACTTCTGTGATCAACACCATTGACCACCAGTTCGCTTCCAAGAAGTACGATCTAACGGTTTTCCTCGCAGACGAGTACGCGGCGATCCCGATCGAACGCGCCATCAGGAACACGGCTGGCGTGGCCCGAGGAGAAGGTTGGTTCATTGGAGAGGGATTGCTTCCGCCTCATCCTGGAGCTGGCGAGCACGGGAGTAACACATTGGCTGGTGAGTTCTTCAATGTGATGGCCGTGCCTCCCGGCACAAAGATGATCAGTCTGGAAATTGTTGAAGGGCGTGATCTGCTGCCTGGCGACGTGGATGCCATTGTAGTCAGCACGTCACTGGCAGCGAAACTTCCGCAGATGAAAGTGGGAAGCACAATATCCTTCCGCATGGGACCGGATTTGACTTCGTGGCACGTGGTTGGTATTGCGCGAGAATTCTGGCCTCCTCCCGTTGCCTATATCCCCCAGGCCTTCATTGATCAACGCCATCCCGGAATGCGTACCGACGTGCTTCTGGCCCTGGACAAGACTGACGCGGCTTCCATGAATGCCGTCAAAGCAAATCTTGAACGCAGCATGGAGAAGGAAGGCATACGCATTGGGGGCAGCATGAGCAAAGCTGATAGGCGCGTCGGGATTGACCAGCACATGCTGATGATCTACGTCTTCCTGGTGGTCATCTCGGGCCTCATCGCGGTGGTTGGCGGCCTGGGCCTGGCTACTACCATGAGCCTGAACGTGACGGAACGTCGCCGGGAAATGGGAGTGATACGCGCAATTGGCGCCAGGCCCGCGACGGTGTGGCTCATCGTTGTTGCAGAGGGCGTCGTAGTTGGAATGCTGAGCTGGGCGCTGGCCGCGCTCGTCGCCTGGCCGCTCAGCAAGGTTCTGGGCGACGCGCTGCTCAGGCTGGTGTTCCACACCAATCTCGATTCTTTGTTTCAACTTCAGGGATTGTTCGTTTGGCTTGCCCTGTCAGTTGTTCTCTCTGCGGTTGCCAGTTTCCTGCCTGCGTGGTCGGCATCACAAATCACGGTCCGGGATGCGCTTGCGTATGAGTAAGAAATCTTCTCTTGTCACACTCGTGGTTGTAATCCTGATTGTTGCCGCGCTTGCGCTGGGTGGAGGCAGATGGCTAGGGCACCTTTTTCTGAGAATGCATGGGATGCGCTAGAAGCGGCTCCAGAGTTGCCGCAGCCTGGCCTCGCGATTATGCTCGAGTAGTCCAAACCACAAGATCCTAATCACAGATAGAGGCGGCGCTCCGCACATATTTGGATTGATCACTGGAAAAATACCAGGCTATTTCCTGCGGGCCCTCTTCCCTCGGAGCTTCGGCGTGGTCCCTCTCGCACCCTTGACGACGCTTTTGCCGGTTCCGATCGCGCCCGCCGGCGCCGCCTGCTCCATCGCCGCCTGGATGTAGCGCCGTACGAGAGGACGCTCCACATCGCGCTGGCTCCTGAACTTGATGTGGCGCATGGTCTTACCCTCGCCTTCCAGCACCCGATTCGGATCGGGCAGTGAACTGCCGCGCGGGAATCCCAGATTGACATGTCCCGCGTTGGTTGCGATGTAACAGAACATATCCTTCATCTTCCCGCTGAACCCGAACCAGATGGCCACCGTGTACACCTGGTAGATCGACTCTGCAGCGTCGGGCGCTTCCTCAAGAATCACCTCCCGCAGCGCGAGAGCGAGATCCGAGATGTGCCGATCGTAGCTTTCCAGGAATCCGAGCAGTTGAGGGTCGGGTGGGCGTTGCATGCGCTGAGCGTCGCAGCTCCAAAGCTTATTGGTGGACCTGGTCGGGATCGAACCGACGACCTTCCCGGCTGGCCGGGACGCGCTCAACCTTTGAGTTTGCGAGCGAGTATCAATTCCTGAATCGAACGATGTGACTTCCAGCTCTTTAACTGTCGCTCCCGCTGTCGGGCCTCGGCCAGTGTATCGAATTGTTCCTGATAAACCAACACCCACGGTCCTCGGCCGCGGGTTGAAATCGTTTGCCCGCGCTGGTGATCAGCAAGCCGAGTGAGCGGGTTCTCGGCAGAACCAACGTAGAACTTTTGTGTGGTCTCACTTTGGAGGATGTAGACGGAATGCATTGCAGGATTTTATGGTGGACCTGGTCGGGATCGAACCGACGACCTCTTCCATGCCATGGCGGTGGAAAAGCAGCCGGGGATTTGTTTTCAAGAGGTTAGCAACTGGAATATTGGCCGGAAACCGGTATATTCGGCGATATTTCCGGCCAATTTCCGGCCAAATTTTCAAAACTAAACTGGAGTTGTCATGGGCGGGGTTCATGCTTCTCTAAGGATCAGCGAAAGGGGAACTCAAACAAAGTAATATCGAGAGAGTGTTGACCATAATTGTGATGAAGGAACTTGTCTCTGGGCGCCTTCTACTTGGCTCCGCAAGACTTTCATTCCCGTCTTTCCGCCGTTGCCATATAGGCTGTGTTTTTGACTGAAATAGTTCGCCCCTTCGAATCGAGCGCAATAAGACCTGCCGAGCCTTTGCACTCCTGCTGAAGTTCCGCTAGCACGAGTCGCGCGGCTTCATCTAGTTCTTTAGCCATTTTCACGTAATCGCATAAAGTCTTAGCGGACAGGTGAACCATGATCCGCTCTCCGGTACCTGTCATGGAAACTGCGGCTTGCGACATACAGTATGTTCCGGCTCCAATTATTGGCGTGTCGCCGACTCGGCCTGGGTAAACCTGCCCGGTTCCGCCCGTACTCGTGCCGGCGGCCAAATGGCCCTCGCGATCAATGCATACGCAACCTACTGTGCCAAGCCTTGGGTTGGCTGCCTTCCATTCTGTCGCCATGGCGGCGTAATCCAGAGAGAGACATGCATCCGTGAGATGGTCTTTCCAATACCTATTTTTTGCATCTGTTGCTGTAAAACAGCAATCAAGTCCTAGGCGCAGCCCGAGATGGAAGGCCTCGTGACCGGTCAACATGATGTGCGCGTCTTGCTCCAGCAAATAGCGGGCCAACCGAATTGGATTCTTTAGAAAAGGAACTTGTGCTATTGACCCAGCACGTAAATCGGATGTCATTATGGACGCATCTCGCCTCACCATGCCGTCCGCTTGGCGGTAGGAACCTAAACCTGCATTTAAGACTAGTGAATCTTCCAGGGCAATGACTGCTGCTTCGCAGGCATCGAGGGCCGTCCCACCCTTTTGCAAGATCCGAAATCCCAGCTGCGTTGCACTTTCACAAATTGCATCCCGCTGCGGTCGTTCTGGTTCAGGAACTGGACCGCAACCGCCCTGGACTACTATAGCTGCTTTCACACCCATATCCTTAGATCATCAGTTGCTTTTAATGGCATAAAAACCTAGGACAATCGTCACATCTGGCTTTTGAGTCTACTTAGTCTGCTGGGGCACCTTTGCGAGCCTCTCCAATCAAGCGCCTTTCAAATTCGATAACATCGTCGATCTCGATTGGAAGGCTATACGTCATCAGATCGTTGAACATTCGCGCGAAAACTCTCGGTGTTTCCCCGGTATGGTCTGTAATCACGAGGCTTCTGTCGAACTGCGAGCATTTTTCTCCATCCGGGAGTTCGATAACAATGTAAAACTCGATAAACACCATCGTGTGATCGATTACCAAAAAGCTGGTCAATTGCTGCCACTTGCCACACCAGAAGACACTGATGTTG
>DATDGH010000681.1:0-14725 GCA_036522215.1 Candidatus Angelobacter sp.
TTCGCCATGAAACGAAAGTGGAATGCCAGAAGATCAGCTCTGCTGTAACCGAGAATTTGGGTGTTAGGTTTTGAGCCAGCCGGTTTCTTACTGGCCGGCTGGCAGGCACACTTTGCTAGGGAGAGGATGAGGTTTTTGGGCAGGGACCCCGAAGGATTGGTGTGACGGCTAAGGTGTCGAGAGAATAAGATTGGGTGGTTAGCGGTCGCCTTAATTAATGTTTCGTAGTTGTCCCGCTTTGAGCACGCTTAGGAGCGCGTTTGCTGGCTGGCTACTTGGTTTGTTCGGTGAGGGGTCACGTTGCAAACCTGGGGCATTGGACCAACCTTGTCGGGCTTATTTACTTGCTGAGACTTGCTGCCTTCTGTGCAAATTCCCGCGCTCGATCTGGTTCGCCCTTCGCATCCTTCAGCTTGGCATACTCTTGCAGAGTTTCCTTGAGTCCATCCGTGTACCGGTCCTTCATGTCTGGCAGAGCGAGAATCGCAGCTTGAAAGACGGTAACTGCGCGGGCGTACAGCGGGTCGGCTTTATCGAGCTGTCCGGCCAGGAAGTAAGCACGAGCGAGATTAGCGTTATACCAGGCAAAATCCGCATCATGATCGTTACCCTGAGTGGTCCCGCGTATCTCAAGGGCCTTTTCGTAGATAGGAATGGACTCGCTGATTTTGCGTTGGTCCAAGAGTGAGTTAGCAAGAAACTCGCGTGAACTGCTTCTTTCGAGGACCCTCTGTGGTGGGAGTTGATCGGCCAGCTTCACTGCATCGGAACATTTGGTTTCGGCCTCGATGTACCTTTGTTCCTGGAGGAATCGGTCACACCTCTGGAATGCCGGATAGTAGTCCCGCAAAGCTGTTTCCTCGGATTTGGTGTGGGCAGGGGAAGGAAATACCCATTCAATGCGCGTAACAACGGCGGTCGGTTGCCCACCTCGTATGAACGGTTTGTATTCCCATTGCCTAACTGCATCCATAACGCACTGGATCAGCATGGGATGGCCGCTGATGGCTTTGACTGAAATGACTTTGCCTTCAGGCGAAATCGTTGCATCAAGCACAACTGACCCACCGATACCGCCCACCTGCTTAGCGAGTTGAGGCAGAGTAGGATCGATTTTCTTAACAAGGTTTTGGCTTGCCTCCTGGGATTCAACTCGTACAGGCTGGTCAGACAAAGAAGCAGCAGCCGTGGCAAGGACAGCGAAGATTAGAATCACGATTCGTTTGGATCGCGTCACGGATTTTTGGTCAGCCCTTTCAACTGATCGAGAACGGCGCCTTCTTCGCCTGCGGGCAGATGCAGCAAAAGAACTCCACCAAATACCCTTTCCCAATTGCCACCGGCTGCCATAACTCTGTCCAGTAGGGCTGATAAAGCGGGGGATTCGAACTCGGCGTCGGGCAGGGTACAGGACACGGTCTTCAGATTTGATGGAGCAGCGACGCGGACAAACCGAAGAGTTCCGTCAGAGATGGCCTCGGCTTCAATGATGTCGTGATACCGTGCCTCAGCCAGCATCGAACTCTCCTCCAAGCGGTACATGTTTCCGCCGAGCGGCAAGACAAGAAGTTCCTCCTCGTCGCCGGGGGGAAAGCTGATCTTTGCTGTTCGAGGTTGTGAAGTCTGTAAATCCCTAGGCTGATTCAAGAGAATGCTCATTTCAGATTTATTACCTGGTTGATATACCGGTTAGGATTCGCGCCACTAACCCTCACGCCTTGGATTACGAGCTTGGAAAAACCAGAGTTGGCGGCTGCTGCTCTTACTCCATCTACTACAGACTTCAAAGCAGCCACGCCAGGAGTTGTTACTACACCGAGGCCCTGGGTCGATGCAACCGAGACGCCCTTAAGGATAATTGTACTGCCCTGGACTTCTACGGTTGCCGTGATCACTAAAGGACCTTCAGCCGTTTGAATGGTCCTTGTGATCACCTGCCCAGTTACAAATGAGCCAATGCCGAGACCTGTCGAGCCGGCCTCAGCTATATCTAGTCCTTCGGCCACTCCGCCCACAAAAGTATTGACTACGCCGCCCGTTACCCCGGCAATGATCGCTTGTTTGGCGAAAGCCTTAATGAAGTTCGGCACGCCGATGCCGATCATCGCAGCGCCCTGCTGGTCTTTCGGATTGAAATAGCTCGCAGTGCCGATCTTCTGGCATCCACTGTCGCCGCAGGAGTCGAGTGTGCCGCCCGGGCTTTGCTTCACATTAGGGTTGTCTTTTAGCCACTTCTCATATTGAGCATCAGTGTAGTCAGCACAATCCTTGCCGTTGGAACCGCATACGTGATAGTCGTGTCCGTCTGGATCGGTGAAGCGCAACGGGTTGTTACCAGCATAGCTGTATAGATTGAGTGACTGCGGGTCCCTTAGATCAGCATAGGGCAGCGGGAGCGGGACTTCGGAAAGATCGGGCGACATGAAACGGCCAAGAGCCGGGCTGTAATGCCGAGCGCCAAAATTGTACAAACCTGTCTCCGCATCCAGTTCCTTGCCAGTGAATTTGTAGTGGTTGGGGTCTCCGGTCGCGGTGGTTGACTGGAACATCATGGGACTGATTGAGAATGATGGGACTTTCGGCGCAAGGAATCCCGTGTCGGGATGCGGCATTAAAGCCGTTGGTCCGGGTAAGCTCACATTCGTCATGTGCGGGTTAGGGACCATCGGGTCTGGCGGGTATGACATCGGCGGCTCTAGCGCGGATGCTGTCTGCTCTTGGGCTTCTGGATGCTTATCAAGCGCAAGAATCGCATGGCCCTGACGTTCAAACTTGATCCCACGGAATAGCAGGGGATATCCGCCGTCATGCAAGAGCGTTGCCCGCAATCCGACGATTCTCTTATTGATAGCGTCGGGATAATCGAGCTTGATTCGTCCACCTCTCCATGCTGTGGCTGTCGTCATTGCGCGAGATCCAGTGGTAATAACATTGCCGTCACTCAGCAGTAGCCTAAGCTCAAAATCGCTACGATTAGCCTCCATAAGGAGATTGTCTCCGGCTTGAATTGGCGGAGCATTCGGGATAACTAAACTGTTGATCTGCTGAACGGTCAAGGTGAGCGGCGGTGTGGCGGGTTGGCTGGTAGCTGCTAAGCGGTTCGCTTCCGCGTAAGCGACTGTAACGTCTGGGTATTCGTCGTTTCCCTTGCAAGGCAGTTTCCGTGCGGTCGCCATCGTAGCGTGGGATTGCCCGTAGGAGCTGAGTTGGGTAAATTCGAAGACCGGGTTTCCTGCCCGAATAATTCGGATGTTGCGGAGCAAGATTTGAGCGGGATTCTTGGCGGTGGCCGTGAGCTGAATAAGTTTCTGATCCAAGCTACGGCGAAACATGTCGAGCGGGTAAATTCCCTTGCGCCATTGGTCGGGCCGGGCTTCGCTTGCGGAATCAAAGTCGATCACATCGCCGTTAGCAAGATGAGCCTTGAGGTCAAAGGGTTCGCCCCGATATTCGACATAAAGAGTATCGCCTGGCTGGATCGCTATGGGGCTGAAACGGAGATGCTCTAATGCGGCAATTGTAAGGATAGTGCTGGAATCCGAATCTGTGGCCTTGGAGTAGGAGTCAAGCAATGCGTCAAGGGCTTGCGGATTGCGCGTGATCGCTGCGCAAGGCACCGTTTGGGCGGCGGCGAAGGGCACCGAAGGTGGGAAAATGAAGACCAAGGTAAAGAGAAACAGAAGGGGCGAGATTCTCATGTTCATTGGTTCCAATGTCTCCGTGCTAAAGGTCAGCTCTAATGATTAGTGAATGGAGATCAGAAAGCGTTTCAGGAAAAAAACAATAATTCGTTTGGCCGAAAGACGTCAATTGCAAAACGAAACTTCGGAGATTAGAGTTTTCTAATGGTTGCAGCCGGTTTCTAAAAATCTGGTGTCGGGTCATTTTGGTCTCCGTAAGCGTGGGAATGTTCTTCTTCGCCTGAAGGAGGGGTGAATACGAATGCGGCGCATGAAGCGTTTGCAGGATCGGCAGGTAACACCAGCGGGTTTGCCGGTGGTTACGACATTCGGCATGCCGCATATAGCATGGTGCTTGTATAGAGCGAAGTGGGTCTTGCTGCAATTAGAGGGGCGATGTTTTCGCATGTAAAGGACCTTTAATGGCCATCCCACCAGCCGATGAGAAGCGCCGCGCCAAAGAATAGGGGTATGAGTAGCAGCGACTTTGGAACGAATATGAAGAAAAGGTTAAAAGAGGCGACGGTGGCGCAGAGAATGAGGAATGTATAGATAGAGAATCTGGCGATGGCGTGTTTGTTCAAGAGAGCAGATAGGCGTTTCATGTTCGGTTTCCATGAACTGGACAATGGGCTGGCGAGTTGTCGCGCGTGCATGTGAATAGTGCGTCCTTTGCTGACGCTGTGATAAGCAATCGGACGAGGAGTGCGAAGCCGAAGGCGAGTAGGGGAATGGAAATGAAGAGTGCAAGCAGCAGTTTCATCCTCATTTTGCCGATCGGGTTGAGTTCTGCTGTGTTCGATGAGCATCTGTGCCCATTTCGTGCTTCTTTGTTCACATTCGCTGCTGGTGCATACGACTCCTCCGTGTGAGCGGACATACGTTAAGGTCCAGTGCCTGCATAACGGGCACGGGAGCCAACTGGAGAGCCACATGCGAAAGGTATGGGGCGTGGCTTCCAGAAACATGTCTTCGAGCACTCTCATGACAACGGGTGTCCGCGGTGTGTTGTCCCCTGGCTGCTGGAGATCGCTGGTTTTGTTTGTTGAGTTGGCGATTCAATCTTATGAAGTTCGATCAGCCGGTCCTCCATGAGCAGGTTGTAGTCTTCGAGCGAGGCGTAACCGCGGGCTTCAATTGAAATGCGGGCTCTGACCCCTGGCTTCATCGCGTCCCATTTGAACTGAAAGAATCCATTGGAATCGGTGATGCCGGTCCATTTGTTCTTCGCGGTGTTATCGAGTTCTACAGTGATTTTTGCCTTGGTGACAGGCTTTTTGGACAGAGTGTCAATTACCCGGATGATGTAAAGCTTTGTGTTTTTTTGCTGTGAAGCATCTGGAGGAGCTTGGGTGTGCTTAGCTGGTGGCGATTGCTGAAGTCCTGGCGAAAGGGTTGCCCAGAGTAGAAGCGGCGCGAGTGAAAGGATTGTCTGTTTCAAGCATTTACCTCCTTCAAGTGGGAAGTTGAAAACGTGGCACAGTGCGAGATCAGGAGCGCGGCTTCTGGTTGGAACAGCCCAATCTAACCGCAATGAGCATTGTCGCAATCAGAAGGAACGTTTTTAAGATTCTCAAGGGTTAGACTTCCAATGGATTTATTCCGGGATGTAGTGGCGCAACTTGCGAGTGCGGCAAGAAGCAAGAGCATTGCCGCCAGTATACTTTTCCATTGAAATTTGCGGCACGCGAATTCACTATTGGCTGTGCTCACGTGGCGCTCTCTCGTTTTTTCAAATTGGATTTAATCACGTCGAAAACCTCCTTCTTCCTGTCGCCGACAAGATCGCTGATCCAGTACTGCTTTTCCGTGGCTTGGCCTTCGAGGGTGGCCCACACTTTTACGATATCGCCATCGAAAAGGCAGTCTTGATCGGTGTGGATTGATTCGTTGATGACCTTTTCGCCGTATTTGGTGTGAATCGCCATTATTTACTTACTGGGTTTCAGGGCCGCGATGAAGGCTTCGATTTCCTTCCTGCCGCCATCTGCCAACAGGTCCTTTACCCAGTAAACGTGCTCCTTTTTTCTGTTCTCCGGGATAGCGCGAATCTTGATTATTTTGTCTGCAAAGTAGCAAGTCTCATCAATGCGGGCAGATTCGAGTGGAATCCGGTTGCCCTGTTTTGTATAAATGGGCATTTTCATCTGCGCACAGTTGTGCATCCCCGCCCTCTATACGCGCTAATCACGCAGAGACTTTTTACACAGGAAAGTTTTCGATTTCTGCCGTGTTGGTCTATGGCGGAAGCGAATTCTTGCTTGAGTTGAGTCCAGTTGTCATAAATTGGATAAACGCCGCTGTAGCTGAGAGTCAATCTGCCATCGCGCAAGACCGCCTGTACTCGATCATCCACATATTTCAATTTGTAATCGTGAAAAGTTCCCTGGCATCCATCTTTGTCGCATTGAACTTGGAGTACATCGTCTGGAATCAGCGTGAGTTGGGATGCGAATAGCATTAAGGCGGCGATGAATGGGATCGTTGGTGCGGTCATCGTGAGTTCCTCTTGGTCGACTGGCTCTGCTTGAGCGTTAGTAGGCGTTGAACGTGTTCCATCCAAATGGCCAGATTGCGGAATGTCCGACAATCAGAGGAGCCTTCTCGGCTGTTAAAGAGCAAAGCGTAACGGTTGATCTGTTGCACTGCCTCTTCGAGTGCAAGCCACAGCAGATGAGTGTTCAGCGTGTAGAGCTTGCGGGGAAGGCGGTTTCCGTTCAGAAATCCAGCAGCTTCAAGAGGGAGACCAAGCTGGCGGCAGCGGGTAACAGCATCGCCACCGAGGGTCTTACCGACTACTGTTGCGACTTCCTGGGAAGTGACTTGCGCTTTCTGCTTGAACAATTCGAGGACAGCGGGAATCCAGGTTACCGGCTGCTTAGGCCGCCTGGTTTCAACTCTCACGTGGACCTCCTATGTGTGCGGGAATTGTCGTGTGTCGAGCAATGGCAGCGAGCAAGTGGTTATGAGTAAATGGTTTTTCAAGAAATTCGTCGGCAGTGACTTGGTCGGTGAAGATGTAGCGCGGTGAGCCGGACATCAAGATCACGATAGCAGTGGGATGAGCCGCCTTGACGTTCGCTGCAACTTCAAAACCGTCTATCCGGTGCATCTGAACATCAGAAACCAAAACATCAATTGGGCCGTGGTACTGTTGTGAGATGCGGATCGCAGACTCGCCTGATTTTGCACTCAATACCGTATAGCCCGAGCATTCCAGCGCATAGCGGAGACCTTCGAGTATTGCAGCTTCATTTTCGACTAGGAGAACGGTGGGCATAGTCCGAAATCAGTTGGCCTCCTTTGATGGTTTGCTGTCTTTTTCCTTGCTGTCGGCAGGGACATTTTGGAGACAGATGGTGCTTGGATTTTCTTCGGCTGCGCGGCGCATGATTCGGTCGCACATGGTTATGACGTAATCAATAAACATCCAGTCTGGTCCTCCCCGGTTTTCAAGTAGTGCCAAATGGAGTGATAGGGGGCACTTCGGGGAGGGCCAAAATGCAAATCTCTTTTGCCCTCAGCGGTTGGGTTCCAGGCTGGGTACGGCTCCGGTGTCCCTGCAGGATTCCGGTCGCTGCGGGACACACGGAGAATGAGGCTGTTCGAAAAGGCATGGACAGCGGAGTAGTTGGTTGGGCCGTTGAGCGGGTTGTTTAGGTTTGGCAAGAAGGTCGGTAGTAGGACCTTCCTGGCTCGTTCCCTTGGGATAGGAGCCATCCCAGAAGCAGTAAAGCAGTTTCGTCTCAGGGTTGTTGGAAAGGGAGAGGGCATCATTTGATTCCCCTGAGAAGCCGGTCGAGTCTGACGCCTAGCCGGTCGGCGAAATGAATCATGGTGAAAAGGTTAGGGTTAATCTTGCCAGCCTCGATCTTTTTCATTTTTGAAGCGGTAATGCCGCAATCGTGACCCAATCGTTCTTGGCTGAGGCCGTGTTGTTTCCTGATGGCTTGAATTGTTTTGCCGAACTTCCTTAGGGCTTGCTCGACTCTGGTCGGCGGGTGGGGTCTGGAACCAGAGCCGTCAGGGTAGTTCCGGGAAGTAGATCCCGCCAGTTTCTTACGGCCGGTGTTGCCGTCAGTCTGGCTGCCCGTTTCTCCGGGCTCCCGCCGATTCCTATGTCCAAGTGAGTCAGTCATGTTGGCTTTGCGTAGCCCTTTGGGTCCCATTTGTGGGACTAGAGGGTTGAAAGGGCCAAGAGAATCGCTGCCCAGTCCCGCGTTTTTGCCCCTAACGCAGGGCCGATTGGGACGAATCTTCCAGGGCCGCTGGGGAGTTTTGACCTGGCTGATCTTCTTGCGTTGGCCGTTGCCTATTCGTAGCCTGCGGCCGGCAAGATCAGGGCAGGCGGTTTAAATTAACTATAATAATATCTGCTATTAGTTTTATAGAAGTCAAGCACAAAAATTTGACTTTTGGAGACAGCTCTCGCGTGGACGGTGGTTGGCCAGAAAGGACGGATTTAACCATAATACTATTTATTTGCAATTTTATAGGTGTTTTGGTGTTTTGAATGCCTGGAATCGGCTGCGGCTGTGTCCTTGAGGGGTTATTTGGTCTGTTTCTTGGCGGCTTTGCGAGTAGCACGGAGTGCGAGAATTGCAGGGTAGTTGCTCGGCGATTTGCCCAATTGCTTCATGTGCTTAGTCACGAGTTCATGCTCGTCATCGGAGAAATAATAGCGGACGTGCTTGGTTTTTGCAGGCGCGTGTAGTCGCTGGATTCGAAGCTCTGGTCCGAGAACCTCGCGGACAAAATCAACGATTGATTGCTTCCTATGCAGCCGGGCTAACTGTTCGAGTTTCTCGTGCTCCGCTGGGGTCAGTTCAATTTGAAGTGTCACCTTCTGCTGCGCTTTTCCTTTCGATCTGCTGGCTTCCTGCAGTAGCAAATCAGCAAAGAACTGACTGATGCTAATGTGTTTCCGGCGACAATGCTGCGAAATCCTGTTGTACTCGTCCTCGGTCAGGTTGGTGTAGAGGAAGCGTCCACGGATTCCCAGTGCTTGACTGCGCTTTCTTGTTGTCATTGGTCGTCAGAGGGCATCATGGCCGCATTCGCGATAGTCAAGACTGTCATTTGATTTGCCACTTGTGTCTAGGACAAAGCGGTGTCGCTGAATGATACTATAACACTATTTTCCATAAGGATTACAGGTGATGGAGACAGATTGACTATGCTGGTACGGCTGGTTGGGGCGGTGGCGAGAGAATTATTAGCCCTGCTTTTTAGTACCTTTACGGACAGCGCGGAGAGCTAGAATTGCAGGGTAGTTGCTCGGCGATTTACTCAATTCTTTCATGTGTTTGGTCACGAGCTCATGCTCGTCGTTGGAGAAATAGTAGCGGACATGCTTGGTTTTGGCAGGCGCGTGCAGTCGCTGGATTCGAAGCTCTGGTTCGAGCACCTCGCGGACAAAATCTACGATTGAATCCTTCTTATGCAGGCGGGTCAACTGCTCGAGCTTCTCGTGTTCGGCAGGCGTCAATTCGATTTCGAGTGTGACGTTCTGCTGTGGTTTCCCTCTGGATTTGCTGGCTTCCTGTAGCAGCAAATCGGCGAAGAACTGACTTATGCTGATATGCTTTTGGCGACAGTAATGCGAAATCTTCTTGTATTCTTCCTCGGTGAGGTTGGTATAGAGGAAGCGTTCGCGGACAGTCTCGCCTTGACTTCGCTTTTTTGTTGTCATTCGTCGTCCGACATTTTGATCCACAATATTAGAGAAATTTAAGGAAGTTGGGAAGAATATTTATTTGATTTTTATTTGATCTGGCCCTGAAATCATAAAATAGATGTATAGATGGAAATCGTGCTATTGATGCAGAATTTCCTGAATGTTTAATCGAAGCAGGCGGATTGCCGGGACTGCGCTGGCCATGAGCGCAAGCAGAAACAGAAAGAGCGCGCTAATTAGATACACCGTTGGGTCCAGGGCGGCGACGCCGTAAAGCAGTGAGGCGAGCACTCGCGTGAGGCTGATCACAATTGTTGACCCTGCGATAATTCCCCCGAGCGTGGATGATAGGGCCAACCGAGTAATGATAAAGAGGGTTCGGGCAGGCGTCGCTCCTAGGGCCATACGAATAGCGATCTCGCGTTGCCGTTGGGTGACGGAGTTGGCGACTACTGCATAGATGCCGATGACACCTAGGAGAATCCCGATAGCCGCGAAGGCGCTCAAGAGCAGCAGCCCAACGAGGCGGCCACTGAGATAATTAGTGTCCAGATAGCTGTCGAGAGTCTGAAAGTTCTCAACGGGCAAATCTTTGTCTAAATCGTGCAGAGCGGTTTCGGCAGCAGTTTTGGTTGAGCTTTCTGGGATTGGGGTATTGACAACAAAGGAGAGCGAGGGCGAGGGATCCTGGTATTGGGGGACGTAGACCTGCATCCACTTTACATCGCGTTCAGGACCAAAGTGTTTAATTTCGCGTACCACGCCCACGACTTCGAGCCAGCGGATGGTCTCGCCCATCATGAGTGACATGTGAATACGTTTCCCGAGCGGGTTTTGGCCGGGCCACAGTTTGGTGGCCAGAACGTCATCCACAATCACAACTGGAGGAGTGCCATCACGGTCAGCAGGAGTAAAGGTGCGACCTTGCAAGAGAGGTAGCCGCATGACCTGGAAAAAGCCGGGTAAGATGGATTCATCCTCAACAATAAGTTGTTTGCCAAACATCGGAGATTCGGAGTCTACCTCTATAGAGTTGGCGAGGGCCTGGGAGGTCAGTGGAAGGCTGGAAATTCCACTCGCTGATTCCATTCCGGGCAGGCTGGCCAGTTTTTCGAGCGCTGCTTTATATAAGGCAGCGGTGTTTTGTGATTCTTTGTAGCGATTGAGGGGCGGTGTGATTTGAAAAGAGAATACTGTGTGCGGATTGAAGCCCAGATCAATTTTTTCGACTCGATAAAAACTCTTGATGAGCAGTCCAGAGACAAGTGACAAACCTGAAGCGAGTGCAACTTCGGTCAAAATCAACGCGCCGCGTCCCAAACCGCGGTATTTGTGCGGGGCGTGGGAAGTCCATTCCCCTCTGAGTTGGCTGCTGATCTTCATCCTGAAGCCGTAGATGCCTGGGATAAGAGTGGCAACCAGCGTCGTGGTAAAGGCCATAGCTATGGTAACCACAGTGACTCTGAGGTCGATTGTGGTCTCGTGGAACCTAGGGGCGGCGTTCGGAAAACGGTGGAGGAAATACAGTAGTCCGAGTTTGGCAAGCAGTAAGCCGATTGCGCCGCCCACACTTGCGAGAATCAGGGCTTGGATGAGCAGTTGTCGCAGCAGAGTTGGTCGCGACGCACCGAGAGCCAATCGAATGCTGAGTTCATGGGCGCGATCGAATGTGCTTGCCAGGAACACGGTCATTACGTTCACGACTGCCAAGATGAAGATTAAGGTGGAAGCCACGATTAAAAGGAACAGTGGTTTGCGATTGCCAGTGGTGAGGTTTTCCGTCATGCTTTCCACCCTGATTCCCATGTCCTTCGTTGTGGCTGGATATTGGGTTGCCAGGCGGCTCGCAATGGTGTCCATCTCAGCTTGTGCTTGCGCCAGTGTCACGTGAGGTTTCAGGCGCCCGACTGGGAAAAACCACCGGGTGTCGCGCTGCATGATGTGGGGGTTCAGCAGCGGGCCGTTGGTTACGTAAACCTCTGAATAACTGAGCAGGGTGATCTGCGTGGGCTGCAGAACGCCAATCACGGTATATTGGTGGTCGTCCAATATCAGGGTCTTTCCGAAAATATCCGGGGTTCCACCGAATTTCTGTTGCCAAAACTTATTGCTGAGGATTGCAACCCGGCTGGCTTCGGGCTGGTCGTCGGCATCACTGAAATCTTGCCCCAAAACAGTGGTGACACCCCAAACCTTGAATCCGGAAGCCGAAATTCCAGCGATTTTGAGATGTTCAGGAGGGCCTTGACCGTTCAAAGTGACCGTGAAGAAATACATCGCAGCCATGCCCGCAAAGGAGCGGTTGTGCGTTTTCCAGTCCAGGAAGTCAGGGTAAGAAGTGCCGAGTTGTGCTCCGGTTTGATTGACGGTGGAGTGAAGCCATACGAGGCGGTCCGGCTCAAATACAGGAAGGGGGCGCAGGACGATGGCGTTCACAACGCTGTATGCGGCGGTGTTCAAACCAATGCCGAGGACCAGCGCGGCTAAGACCAAAAAGGTCATGCCGGGCCGCTTGCGCATGAGCCGGAGGGTGAAACGGAGGTCCTGGATCAAGGAGTACATGCCCGGAACGATATAAGCGCCTGTTGGCGTGCTGGCTGCAGGACAAGCGGGATAAACGTAATCGGGCATATTACTATGCCGTCAGGATCAGATGTCAATGCGGAAAAGCAGGCTATTTGGGGGTACAATCCCCTGAGTTTTCCGTTGTTTGCTTCGGCGCGAGTGGTAGCATTGGGGCTATTTAAGGAGCTGCGATTCGTCGGAGCTCGCAAAATGTTGGCCCAGTGAATCAGCGGTAACACAACCGGATTATCAGGACAAGGTTGAAGCATTCGATCATGCTTTCCCAGGGGCCTGCGGTCTCAATCTCGGCCAAGAGTGTCTGAGACCGCAGAGGCCCCGTTTTGTCCTTCTCCTGGTTCCGGGGGTGATCTGAGTTCTAGGGGGAAAAGAGGTGGGTCAGGTCGCCAAGCAGGCGATTGGGGCCCTGGCCTCTTTTGTCTGTACTGATTTTAACAATAGCTTTACAGATGTCAAGAGGCTTCGGTAACGCAAGGAGAACTTGGCCAGATTCAGCATTTAGGAGGAAACCACATGAAGTACAGAGTGCATGTGTCGTTGATGTTAGGTTTATGTTTCGCTGTGTTTGCTGTGTCAACAGCGGTTTCAATCAACAGTCAGATTCCGGTGATCAAAACTCACGGTCCTTCAAGACCGGGACCACGGTTGCCGATCGAAGCGCCACAGACCATCGGGCCTGTGTGTCCTCCCAGCAGTTCCGGGTGCGTTAGATAAGGGTAGGCCATGAGAAAATCCTGTATGTGACGGTGCGGGGTTTCTGATGGAACTCGGATTATTGGTTGCTGGCTTTCTTGTTTATGTCTGGCTTGCGATCATTGTCTATCGCCAGGACGTCAGGAAGCAGTTGCCGTGGTTCGCCGTTTACGTGGCGTGGGAATTTGTGGCTCAGTTCGCCCAACTTGTACTTTATCTGATCAGGCGGCAATTGTATTTTGATGTGTATTGGTGGATGGAAGGGGTCGAGATTGCTTTGGCCGTGGCCGCCGTGCGAGAGAGTTTCCTGCGAGTCTTTCAGGGACTTACTCGTAAGCCGGGATTCCGATGGTTGGTATGGAGTGTGATCGGCGCTGTGGTAGTTTATTCCGGATGGAAAGCCATTCATGCTCCTCCGCTTCAGAGCACGCGTTTGGACACCTTTGTCTACGACGCTGAATTCCTGTTTCGGTGGGGCATAGCAGGAATTGCTTTATTGACAACGGTATTGAGTCTTTTTGCTAAGGAAGGGATCACGCGGGAAGACGCAGTGGTGACCGGTTTTGGTGTCGCTTCCCTGGCGTTCATATTGTATGTGAGTAGTTTTTCGCTATTGGGCAACAAGTATATTTTCTTGACCAAATATATTCCCTCTGTGGGATACTTTGTAGCTGTATTTTGGTGGATTTATGTTTTCTCGCGTCCTTTGAGACAATTCGGGTTTGAGGAGTTGGGAATGGGACCCGAGGAAATCCATAAAGCACTGCGGGATTCTCAGGATTTCGGCGAGCGATTGTGAGGCAAAAATGCTGAATCTGTTTCTAGAATTGATTGTGCCTGGCACAAGCGGCCTGGTGGCATTGGGTACCGCAGGGCTGTACCGGAGGGTTCAATATCCGTCGCCACTTGTCTGGGGGAGCATGGTTAATGGCCTGGGTCCTGTGCGGGCGCATCAGGTTCTCGACTACAACGAGGAAATCGATAATCAGGAACCTGTTGAAGGACGGCTGGGGCGACGAGAACGTCGGCAGCAATTTAAGGTCAATTGGGGATACCTTTGCAGAGGCACGAAGAATACAACCTTGTTCCTTCAAGCTCTCCGCTTCGAAAAGCTGAAGATTAAGGAAAGCAAAAGGGGCTTGAAGTACGACCCGCGGGAAACGGCCATCGTGGGTCTGATAGCTGAGGCCACTGAATTACGGTGGAAGCAGGTTCGTTGGCAACTGGTTCTTCAATTGCGTAGCAAATTGGGACTGGAGATCGACAGGAAGATGTTCACGACCCTGTTTGTGTACTACAAAAGTTTCGAGAAGGAAATGGTCGCTTTGGCAAGAACCGAAGGCAAGTGGCTTGAGGACATGCTGCTCGAGAGACTGGGACTGACGGAGTGGCGGTTGATTGAAGGAGGCCAGTCGGACCCTGAGCCAGCATAGCGGAACAGGGAGACCTTGTATCTCATCAGAGAGCGTTCTTGCCCGCTTTTTTCGCAGCTGCCCACCTCGCCTTAGCCGCTTGAGAAATTCTCTTCCGCGCTGCCGCTGACAGTCTCCGGCGTCGGTTCTTCTGTGCGCGGGTCTTGCCTTGCTGTCTGGCTCTGCGTCGCCTGCCATTTGTTGACTTTGCCGTCGTACCTTCGAGAGCGGCAATCGCATTCTCAATGCGGCTTTTTTCTTCTTTCAGGGCGTGGACAATACCGTCTATAGCTGCTGTCATGGCCAAAATTGTATCGAGCAGTCAGCAGTGACGCAAGAACTGGGATAAAAGGAGGCTTGGGAAATGGCAGCTTACGTTGTCGCCGGCGCTCGCGCTTTTGCTTTGCTCGGACGCTGAGTTTCGCTGTGCGGCAGATCGGGCACAGCACTCGCGCATTCTTCTGATTCTTGAGTTTCCGTTCACCAGTCCTGCTACCTTCCCAAGTACGAGCAACGACAAACTGCACTCCCAATTGGCAGAACACCTGTGGCAGCCGCGCCCTGGACGTGCCATTGCCGTGGTCCTGGATGCGCTGTGGATCGTCGCATGAGCCTAGATAATGCTGTGCGTGGTGAAGCGGCCTGTCGTAATGCAGCAAATAGATCATTGTTCGTTCTCC
>DATDGH010000682.1:0-4627 GCA_036522215.1 Candidatus Angelobacter sp.
CAATTACGCCAACAAGGTGGTTCAGTCCGCCGATGCGACCGAAGCTCAGAAGCAATCCCTCCAGCAGATGCAGTCTGCTGCGCAGTCGGATGAAAGCGCCGCAGTCTCCGCTCGCCAGCTCTTCGAGCAGACCGAGGTACACTTGTCAATCGCGCGAGAGCATGCCTCGACTGCGCTAGCCGGACTGGCCCCGCCCCCTGGCGATTCAATCGCTTCGACCAGCGGCTCCCGGCGCACGACCGCCCAGGCATCGGGCGGCCATGCTGTGACATCTACCCCAGTCGCTACCTCGTCGACCGTTCCGGTACTTAACCTTTCGTCAAAACCCCGGATTCTGGCGACACCGCCGTTGGGCGGAAAGCCCCATGCCATGAGTCTGAGTGAGTGCCTCGCAAGCTTCTCGCCGAATGGCTCTGCTCCCACGATGGAAGAGTTGCAGAAGAAGCTGGAGTCCACCATGGGCGCCATGGAGCAGATCGCCAAGTCTCAGGAGACCGTGAATAGTCTCAAAGAAGACTGGTCCAAGGAACTCAGCGCCGCGCACATGGACATCTTCAATAACGGATCGGACGCGTTGTTGGATGGTGTGCTGGGCGTGGGCAGGAAGTATCTGGAGATGGACAAAAAGGCTTACCAGGAAAGTCTAGAAGCGAGCATCAAGGAGTCGCAGCAGTTGCGTTGGGAGCATCAGGCGACCGCAGGGTTCGGCTCGCCAAACAAAATTGTGGAAGAGAAGACTGCGGACTATGTAGTGCGAGCACGGGCTTTGCTTCAGCAACGCGAGCGGTATCAGGCGCTGCTGGAGGGTGTAGAGAAGGCCAAGAATGCTTTCGAGAAATACAAGAACGGCCGCGACGGATACCTCTTTCTCACCGACAACGCGGTGATGCCGTGCAAGTTTGGAAAGGATGGCAAGATCGACTGTGACGAGTTGATGAAGAACAACGCACTCCGGAAGATCGCCAACGGAGATATTGTTACGGATATGGATCTCTTCAAGCAGGCGCTAAAGTTGGGCGTCAAATACGCCGAGCCAATGGCGGAGTTTACGCCGTACGGGGCAGTCGCAGTCGGCGCGTTTGAGTTTGGGAGCCTGGCTGTCGATACGACGATCGACTTGATAGCGATCCATAACAGCAAAGAACGGCTGCAGAAGGTGATACAGAACGACGCACAACTGGCACGGGCGAGGGCCGTCCTAGGCGCGCGAATGGAGCGGTTGAGCGCACAGATTGGCTGTTATCAAAGGACGCGTCTCACGACGAAAGCTGAGGAAGCACGATGAAGGATATTGCACTGAGGCGGGTTGCAGCTGCTACCAGGAAGCGGATCCGACAATCCTGGAGGCTGGCTATGAGAAAGATTCAGGTGGAATGGATAGCGGTAATTGCAGCCATGGCTGTTTTCGGCGGTAATTCTGGAATGGCAATACAACGCGCGCCCAGTCCCCCAGCTGTCAAGCAGACGCATCCGGAGGATGCAAAGACCATCTCTGATCAAGAGGCCTGCGAAAGCATGAAGACTCTACTTCTTCTAGTTGAGAAAACACTCGATGGTTCGAAGGACAAAATCGTGAAGATTACAGAGAGTCGCTTGACCCCGACAGGCTACACGCTGAGCCTGGATAAACTGTCCGAAGTGTCGTTCACTTATGCCAGTATCCAGAATCTGCAGTACTCGACTGGGCACCTTATGGGAATTACTAAGAATTGGGTTTCATATGAGATTTCAGGCCATACATCAGTGTTGATATTTAACAAATCAAATGATTCATCCCCGTTTCCGTTGTACCTGGCTCTGAAGCATCTGGCTGAGGCTGCGCATAACGGGTTGCTCTGTGATTGCACTGGCAATGTCGTTGACTTCCACAAGGCTGAACTGGACACGTTTGCACAAAAGGCGGCTGCGTGGCGCGGATTAGCCTCCAAACCACCCCTCTCCGACGAAGTGACTAAAAAGCGGTTGCTTGCCGAAGATGCAGTCCAGCAAAAAGACCTTGCCGCTGCGGAAGACTATTACAGAGCTGGTGTCGCCATCGACCCCACGTGGGCTGCGGGGTGGTACAACGCCGCACTGATCAGCGCCGAGTTGAAGAACTACTCTGCCGCCGCTTTCGATATGAAGCATTACCTGATGCTTTTGCCGGATGCACCCGACGCCGCCGCAGCTAAAGATAAGATCCTGCTATGGGAGGCAAAGGCCGAACAGAATCATCGGTAAGTGGTCTAGGCCTATCCAGTTGCGCTACTTTCGTGCCGAGAGAGTCGTCGGTGATCGCATCGATCGCATGAATGCCGCGATTGGCAGCCAACGAAAGTGATGTTGCAGTTCGTAAATGGAGAACACAATGCGGGTTTGTGGGACTCGTGTGATCTTGATAGGAATTCTCGCGGTTGGATCGAGTTCAATGCTTCATGCGCAGGGCGCAATCACCGATCACGACGCGTGCAGTGTAGTCCTTTCATACCTCTCCGGAGGATTCAAAAAGAACAATACGTACCTTCGAATTGGCGGTAAACATATTCCGCGATACGTCGGAGATCTGATAGAAGCTGAACCGACGCCCACGGGCATAAAGTTCACGACCAAAAAAGGGGTGTTCAGACTCGATTATAAAGATATTAGTACACTTAGGCTATTCCCCAAGAATGACCCCGATAAGATAGTCTTCGAGGACTCAGCCGATCGCCCCATCATGATATTGGACTTTCGACCCCCGGTGGACGATCGCCTCGTGCAGGCTCTGAATAAGTTTGTCAGCGAGGCCCTAGCCGGTCATTTGTATCCCTGTCGCGCCCCCTTGACTCCTGCAGAAGCTGAAAAAGAGTTGGCAGATTTTCAGGTAAAGGCTGAGGCGTGGCGGGCGATGAATCCGAAGCCTTCTCTCTCTGATGAAGTGACTAAAAAGCGGTTGCTTGCCGAAGATGCGGTTCAGCAACAACACCTTGCCGCTGCGGGAGACTATTACAGCGCTGGTGTCACCATTGACCCTATGTGGGCTGCGGGTTGGTACAACGCCGCTTTGATCAGCGCTGAGTTGAAGGACTATTCTGCCGCCGCTTTCGATATGAAGCATTATCTAATTTTGTTGCCGGACGCGCCCGACGCCGGTGTTGCCAAAGAGAAGCTTCTGCTCTGGGTGGCGAAGTCTGAGGAAACCGGAAAGAATTAGGCAGCGATGCTGTTTTCCGAAACTAGGCGCTTTCAGGAGGAGATCCATGCTGAATCGGCGAGCACAGTTTCAAACTATTGCTGTGACGGTGACAGGGATTGCCCTTTGTTGGTGCATCACCCCAACGGCGACTGCACAGAATGCGATCCCGATGTCGGACCGTCAGGCATGCATGACCCTGAAAAGTGTGCTGCCGACACTGAACGTATACCCTCCAGTGCACTACACCCATTTCAACAAAGGCGGAATCACTCGGATTGGAGGGAAGCACGATGAAAAGTCGTATTCCTTTTCGTACAACGACATTCAGACAGTCGACAGTCCTAACCTTGACCACCAAAACTTACCCCACGTCTATATCATGGTAAATGCAGGCAAACAAGGTAAGCACGAATTTAAGGCGCTCAATACTGAAGCTACTCTCCATGGGGCCCTCAAGGCGCGGCTGGCTTTGCTGCAATTCGCGCAAGAAGCACACGAAGGTCGCACCATCAACTGCAGTGATGATCCGAACGATTACGCTGGTGAACAGGCTGATTTTGAGCAGAAGGCAGCGGCATGGCGAGCCTTGGCTACCAAACCCAGTATCTCCGAGGAAGTGTATAAGGACCGCCTGCTGGCAGAGGATGCGTTGAAGAACAAGGACCTAAACAGCGCTGCTTTTTATTACGAGACGGGTGTCACTTCTGACCCAACTTGGGCCCAGGGGTGGTACAACGTCGCTCTCGTGTATGCGGAACTGGGGGATTACTTCGAGGCCGCGCGGTGCATGAAGCGTTACGTGATTCTCATACCAGATGCACAGGATGCTAGGGCTGCCAAGGACAACATCATTCTCTGGGAAGCCAGAGCATCGCAGCAGGGGTCACCTCCAAGATGAGAACGGTAGTTCAAGAACAGTAGGCGCTCTGCTCGGCGACGCGATGAGTCCGGGCGGGAGGTGCACGCTCGAAATGTTAGTTCGAGCCACGAAACATGTAGAAATAGAGCGCCAGTCCAGCACCGAATTGTTAAGGGCTTTACGACGGCTGTACGACGGTTTAGCGAGACACCAGGCGTTTCTGAACCGTTGGAAAATTCCCTACTCTACTCTTCTTTTCAGAGGCTACAAATCGGTCGACCTGATGGGTTCTGGCTGGAAATGATTCCTTCGAATCGTACAACCATTACAATTTCATGACAGCATCTCACGACCTGCGAAACGCCTGCCAACCGCCGGTTTTGAAGATCACACAGCGTGATCTGATCCGTCTAGGAAATTTTGTATTTTAATTGATTCCTCGACGGCTTCCCACACTAGCGTTCTGATCCGATCTGAGCGGATTTGGCGCGATTTGAGCATCGAACTATCACGTTTTTATCACGCCTGAACTGCTTCGCCGTTGTCGGACAGCAACTTCTTCAGCGAAACGATAACCGGTTCGGTATTCGCGACGAGACCGGTTGGATCGTCAT
>DATDGH010000683.1:0-4760 GCA_036522215.1 Candidatus Angelobacter sp.
GTTGACGAAAGCTCCCCCGACTTCCCGCACACCCGGTTCACCTACCATGTGCAGTTGGGCAACATGCGTCTCTGCCGCCATCTCGCTCACGGAATGCATCTGGCCGCGCAGTCGCTGATATTCAGGATAGGAAAATCCCGCCCCGTAGTGACCGTGCGGGCCTTGACCGTAGATGTGGACCAGGCGATCGGAGTCGGGAAACGGAAGGCGTTTCAGAAAAAGTGTGTTGACCACGCTGAAAACCGCAGTGTTCGCGCCAATGCCCACGGCTAGAAGCAATACCGCTACCAGAGCTGTTCCCGGATTCTTCAGCAGAAGGCGGAAACCGTAACGCAGGTCCTGGAAGAACGTAGCCATACAAACCTCACCTCATGCCATTTCGTTGCCCTGATCAGCACTGCAGATCGAGGTTTACAGCAAGTCGTTAGCCTTCTTCAAGACAGCCGTAAGTCTCTGAATCGACAGATGATTTTAAGATCAAACAGCTTAGACACCTAAGCTGGCTGCTCGGAAACGGCATTCCAGTGTTCGGAAGCGAACATGTCTCCCGCAAAATCCTACCCTCATGACACTGATTTGACTGACCTTCGGTGATGAAAGTACGCAATTACCAAATTTTCCGTTGATGTGTGTTGCTCCTCCCAATTCCCACTCTTCTCCGTGTCTCCGTGTCTCCGTGGCAGGTGTTGCCTTTGCTTTTCCTATTTGTTGTAGTAGAGCAAACTTTACGCGACAATCCTTCCGTCGATCACCCGCACCTCATGCCAAAAAGACACGCTCTTTTATTTCTTCTGCTGGTCAGCATTTTTTCTTTTGCTCAGAGTCCCGAAGGCGCCATTACCGGCACTGTGACGGATCGCACCGGAGCGCGCATCCCCAACGCAACCGTCACCGCGTCCGCGCGCAATTTCAAGTTTTCCCGCACCGTCCAGGCCAATAACCTTGGCGAATTCCGCATGGATCAGTTACAGCCCGGGACCTATGACGTCATGGTGGAAGCCAAGGGCTTTGCTGCGGGAACCGGTTCAGTGGAGGTAACTGTAGCCTCTACTCACACCGTGAACATCAGGCTGACGAACGCGGCACTGCGGGAGACGGTGACAGTTGAAGGCGAAGCCGGATCGGTGACTGCGCAGCCTGTCGAGACCACCAGCACAGTAATAAAAACGGTTATTGGCGCCGCCGACCTGGAAGAAGTCCCACTGGCGAATCGCAGCTTCGCCAACATCTCTTACCTGGCGCCCATGACCGAGCCGGTCGAGCCCTCCGATCCCACCAAGGCCCGCATCACCGCCGTTTCCTTCGGCGGCAGCTCCGGATTGAACGTCGATCTATCTGTGGACGGCGGTGACAACAATGACGATTACATCGGCGGATTTCTGCAAAATTACTCGCCTGACGCCATCCAGCAATTTACCGTGCGCACCGCGCAGTTTGATGCCGACACCTCGCGCACCAACGGCGGTTCCGTAATCATCAGCACGCGGCGCGGCGAAAACGATTGGCATGGAGCGCTGGCTGCCTACTATCGCAACCAGAGCCTGAATGCCCGCAATGAGCTCGATAATCCTGAGCCCAGCCCCAAGCAGCCTTTTTCGCGCGAAAACGGTGTCGGCGCCATTGGTGGGCCGATCATAAAGGATAAGCTCTGGTTCTTCACCGCGATGGAATATGTGAATGAAGATGCCAGCATCGCCTACAACAATATGAGCCTCTCCGAATTCAATGCTCTGGCGCAACAGGCGGCCTTAGGCCAGATTCCCGGAGTCTCTTCCATCGCCGTACCCACATCTGTGGGCGTTCCCTTCCACGACACGCTCTTCTCCACTCGCCTGGATTTCACCCAATCAGAAAAATCTCACTGGTTCCTGCGCGGCGCCTTCGATTTGAACAACACCAGAAACGATCTGGTCCAGCAGGGCACGCTGCCTTCCACCGGCGCTGATACCACGTCTCACTACTACAGCGTGCTGCTCAGCCATCAATACCAGTTCACACCCGCCTGGATTGGCGAATTCATTTTTCAGGCCAGCGGCTTCGATCATGTCAAAATCCGCAACTCGCATCTGGGATTTGCGTTGGCCTTTCCTTTCAGCGCAGACTTTCACACCACGTCAGGATTTGAGACCTTCGGCGACAACCAGTTCGTGACCCCCATCACTGCATTTCCCATCAACCGCGATCAGCAGAAGTACCAATACCACTACGATCTGAGCCACGCAGCCGGTAACCACTCGCCCAAATTCGGCATCAACTTTATCCACGAGCCGGTGCTCAGCGGCAGGATCGCCGACGATGCGGCGCGGCTGATTCAGTTCACCCTGAATCCTTCTGACTTGCTCGCCGCAGGTCAGGGCCTGGCCCCATTCTTCACCTGTAATCCCGCTGCGGTGTCTCCTGATCCAACGGCCTGTCCGGTTGATGCGATGGGCAATCCTCTGGCCAACATTACAGACGTGCCTGCAGGCGGCGGTCGCTTTGCCCAGAACGTTCGCCGTCTTGGTTTCTATGTTCAGGACTCCTGGCGCATCCGCCCCAACCTCACCATCAATTACGGGCTGCGCTACGACACTACTTTTGGTTTGTTTGATTCGAACGGTGGCAACCAACTTCAGAATCCCGCCGTCACTACCGTGGCCGCACTGAATCTGGCTCTGCCCAGAGGTGTTCCGCATGACTATCGCCGGGCGGCTGCTCCGCGGCTGGGCATCGCTTACTCTCCCGGGCATTCCGGAAACACTGTGGTCCGCGCCGGCGTGGGCATCTACTACAACGATCTGGCCCAGAACGGCTGGGTGGATGCCTTCCGCGCAGTCGTGCCTGGACCGGTGCCGCTCCTGGGGCCAGGAAATCAAGGCGCGTTGATCGATCCCAACTATCATTCGCCCTATGCGCTTCAGGCCAGCGCCGCATTCGAACATGCGTTCGCCAAAACCTGGAAGCTCAGCATGAATTATGAACACCAGCAGGGCGTCCACCAGTACCGGCGTTATGAATACACGGCCAATGATCCGGTGCTTGCGCCCAATGGCACTCTGCCGGCCAATGCGCCGAATATTTCAGTGTTTCGCACCGACAATCGCTCCCGTTACGACGGGGTATCCTTTGCCCTGAATCACAGCTTTTCCAGCCGCTTTGAGCTCACCGCCCACTACACCCTCGCCAGCGCCAGCACTTGGGGAGCAGTTGTAGGAGAGCTTTTCGACTACGTCAATGGCGTCTCCAACGTCACCAATCCCTTTGGACCAGGCGATCACGGCCCCTCCGGCGAAGATGTGCGGCGCCGCTTTGTGCTTGCCGGAACCGCGCACCTCCCGTGGGCATTCGAGATGAGCACGCTCTCCCAGTTCGAGAGCGCCCGGCCCTTCACCCTGGCTACCGCAGTGGACATCAATGGCGATGGCGTGGCCAACGATCGCGCCGTGGTCAATGGAAAACAGACTACGCTGGACCAATTTCGCGGCGTGCCCTTTGCTCAGGTCGATCTGCGCGTGAGCCGCAACTTCAAGCTGAGTGAAAAAATGTCATTGCGGCCGTTTGTGGAGTTCTTCAACCTCTTGAACCGGCAGAATCCGGGAAACAACTTTGTCGGCGACATCGGCGCCCTGCCCGTCCCTCCCGCTGAGGTACAAGCCGGCAACGTCACCGACATCTGCTTGACCGCCGATTGCAGCGTGACCCGCCCCATCCGTAGCCTGAAAGATCTGCGCGTTCCCGGCGGCGCCCTGGGCGACTTCTTCGGCCCCGGCACAACGGTAGGAATCCCATTCTCCGCACAAGTGGGAGTCAGGTTTAGCTTCTAGAAAATCAGCATTTGGCAATTGGCAACTAGCCAAACCTTACCACTGAAGACACTGATGCCTCTGATTCTTAGTGATGTTTTCTGAAACAGACGCGTATATCGGGCCACCCTGTTCAGATGACCCGATGACCCGGTGACCCGATGACCAGATTAGTATCGGTTCCTAAACCCGCCTCCACCACCGCCGCTGCGACCACCACCGCCCCGACGGCCACCACCGCCGCCCGGACGCCCGCCACCGCGATTGAAGCCGCCACCGCCAGAACGCTCGGTCTTGGGCCGGGCTTCATTCACATTGATGTTGCGCGCCCCAAGTTGCGTGCCGTTGGTGCCGGTGATTGCCTTCTGGGCTTCTTCATCGTTGGCCATTTCCACAAAAGCAAAACCGCGCGGCTGGCCGGTATCGCGGTCGCGCATAATGGTGACATTGTCCACTTGCCCGTACGCTTCGAAAGTAGTCCGGAGATCTTGTTCAGAGACGTTGTAATCCAGGTTCCCCACGTAGATGTTCTTCATTGAATTGTCCTTCTTCGAGGTTGGAAACAGTTGCCGCAATTACTGGCGGGACTACTTTATCCGGGCAATAGCGGAAGAGTGCAGGGATTACCCTGCTTGTTCACTTTCGGAACGTCAACCAGAGTACGCCCGCAACCTGAAAGATGCAATGGCCCTCTGCGCCCTCAGCCGTAGGCTCGCCGTGGCCAGTTCTGCTGTGTCGAGGCTTTAGTCTGCGCTTCATTTACACTTACCAGGGTCGAAAATCCCTCTGGGACAAACAAGTCAACCGTACAGTCGGTGCTCAGCACCGGGGTCCCCGACGCACGCTTCGTGTGGCGGGGTGGAGGACCGTCTCCGCGCCGGAAGGCGCGCTCTCTTCGCCCCGCGCATGTGGATTTTCATCCGCTTTCGCGGGCCGCAGGCCCTAAGGGACAACTTACCCAATTACAAAATTCGCAGC
>DATDGH010000684.1:0-23282 GCA_036522215.1 Candidatus Angelobacter sp.
AGCGCCGGCAGTTGCGAGATTTCCAGATGAGAGTAAGGAAATGCACCCAGTTCAGTCGACAGAAACTGGATGGTGGCGGCCGCCTGCTGGGCGATTCTCTGCGTTTCGTTGGCCGGGTCAGGATGCAGTTCGACCCTGGCCCCGGCTTCGGCCAGCGGCAACTCCACGTTTTTTGAGGCGTAGGCATCGATAGTGACCTGATCGCTGGTGACCGTGGCGTTCTCAAACTTTCCCACATTGAAACCGGCGTGGGCAATGGGTTTGTCGGAGACAAAGCGGGCGGTCACAATTCCATGTTCCGTGGTCGAGGAGACGCGCCTTCCCGTAGCCACCAGCGTCCAGCCGGACGGATACTCGAAAGTGAGATCGAAACCGGCGAATGCCGGGCCCAGGCTGGGATACCACGTGCCTCGCGATCCCACATACAGCAGCTCGCCCCCGGCATCAAACATCACTGCACCGGAATACTTGAGCAGCAGCTTTGCCGGGCGGTCCTTCTCCAGCGGGGCAGGCAGCACAACCGCCACCATGTCATTGCCCTGGCGGGCCAGATCGCTTCCGCTCACGGCTTCATTCTGGATGAACTCGACCAGGTGTCCATCCAAACGCGCTTCCATGACTTTCAAATACCGCGACAACTGCACGATCATAGTCCTCTGGCCGGAGCGGCGGCAGGACACAGTGAGCTCGGCTTCGCCATCGAGCTTGTCCGGCGGGAAGATTCTGGAGCGAATGTGAAAATCCGATGCGTGAAACCAGGCGCCCTGCGCCGCCGCGGATTTTTGCGGGTCGCGGGCCGAGCGCATCGGGAATGAGGTCCACACATCGTAAAAGGAAGTATGGTTGGCCACCACGGACTGGGACACGTTGATCTGCTCGTACACGTTGGTGTTGAAGAAGACGTCAAAGACGCCGTAACTGGTGCCCGCCAGCCGCAGATGCAGAAAGCGCGACGAAGAGTCTGCCCCGCCGGTCATGGCCTGGAGAAGCTGCAGACTGTCCATTCCCGCTATGGCGTTGGCCACATCTTTCCACTTTGCCAGGTACTGATCGGGATTTTCCTGGGGGCGAAAACCGGCCGCGAGTTCCTGCACCAGCTTGTCATCGAAGAAACGGAAATAAGCGCTTTCGAATTTTGTGTTCAACACACCCGAGCGGCTGAACAATGCCAGCGAGGTGCGTTCGGCGCGGTCCGGAGGGATGAGCAGGATTTCCCCTTCGCCTTCAAAAAATGCTCCGGTGACGTGTCCATCCACAGTTTGCATCAGGCCCAGAACGCCGTCTGTCAGCACCACATGCAGGTCTTCACGATCCATGGCCACATTGCGTACGTGATGCACGTCCGCAACCGTGAATACCGGCTGCAGCAAATGCCGATACAGTTCCAGGGCGCTTCCGCCTTGCGCGGCTTGCCCCAGGCAAGTCCCGGCCAGGCACGCAGAAAGAACGAGTACTGAGGTAATCACGCGCATGCGATGGTGGTTGCTACAATTTTGGGGTTTGCGGCTCAATTTTAAATTCCGCTTCCATCTTACATTCTTCTGTGTCGCTTGCATCTCCGTGGCCGCGCTGGCGGACGTAATCCGGCTGAAAAACGGCAAGACAATTGTTACCGATTCCGCCCGTGAGAATAATGGACGGATCGAATACACGATTGGTGAGGACAGTTTTTCCATTCCCAAGGCGCTGGTGGAAAGAATAGACACTGGACCCGGCGCCAGTGTTCCCACGGAAAAGCAGGCCCTTTCACCGGCGGAAATTCCACCGGTGCAGGAGCATGGGCAGGTGGCACAGGAACTAAGGTCTCGTCTCATTCAGCACGGGCAGATTGACGCCGCGGCCCTGCGCGCGATTGAAGAAGCGGGGGTGCCGGAACAATCCGCCGCCGCCAATTTTCTAGCCGCAGAATTTGAGATCAAGCGCAACAACCTGGCTGCAGCCGGCCGATATCTGCAGACGGCGCTGCACTATCAGCCGGACCAACCGGCCCTGCTGGAACAGTATGCCACCGTGCTGCTGCAACTGGGGCGCACGCCGGAGTCGCTTTCCTATGCTGAGCGGGCAACCCGGTTTGATCCGCAATCGCCGGAAGCTTTTACCGTCCTGGGGTACGTCTACTACCGCAACAACCGCAATGCTGACGCCATTGCCGCGTTGAAAAAATCGCTGGCCTTGCGGCCCAGCCCGGCAGTGCAGGAACTGGTGGCTCGGGTGGAGCGCGAATCCACCACCGAGGCTGAATTTCGCGAGCAGGAGAGCAGCCACTTTGTCCTGCGCTATGAAGGTTCCAATGCCCCCGACGCGCTGCGCCGTGACCTGTTCAGCGTGCTGGAGTCGCAGTACAACAATCTGCAGAGCGACCTGGGCGCTTCTCCCCGGGACAGCATCTCGGTTTCCCTGTACACCAACCAGGAGTTTTTTGACGTGACGCACGCACCGGCATGGACCTCTGCCTTGAACGATGGCAAGCTGCGTATTCCCATTTCAGGACTCACTGCCATGACTCCGGAGCTGGCCCGGGTGCTGCGGCACGAACTGACGCACTCTTTCATCTCCCAGATCACGCACGAACACGTGCCCGGATGGCTGGACGAAGGACTGGCCCAACTGGAGGAGCCACTCTCGACTTCCAGGATGGGCCGGCAGTTGGCCGCACTCTATGGTTCGGGAAATCAGGTTCCACTCAATCAACTGGAGAACTCATTTCTCAACTACAACGCGGACCAGGCGGCAGTAGCTTATGCGGAGTCCCTGGCCGCTGTGGAATGCATCCGGGAAAAATACGGCATGAGCGACCTCTCCAGAATCCTGCAAAGGCTGGGCGAAGGCCAGCCGATCGAAAGCGCCTTGCGTAGTACCCTTCACGAAGGCTACGCGCAGTTGGAGACTGAGGTTGGGGAGTATCTGAAAGCGCGCTACGCTCAGTAGTATGCAACTTCCTGCTGGTCACATGTGGAATCGTATTGTGATCGTGGTTTCTACCTCGACGGGGTTACCATTCAGGACCCAAGGCTTATATTTCCATTTCTTCACGGCCGCAAGAGCGGGATCCACCAGTATCGGATCGCCTGAAACCACCTGCAGAGAGGCAACATTCCCTTTTTCGTCGATGAGGGCCCGAAGAACGACGTCGCCCTGGATATGCTGTCGCTTTGCCTCTAGCGGATAGTGGGGGTCTTCCGCGGAAACCCTATTGCTGTCAGCTACTCCTGAGGAAACGCGGAGCTTAAGCGGACGATTGAGCTTCTCCGCTTTTTTGGCCGGAGTGGAACTCTCGTCGCGAGTGAGAATTTCAACCTGCGCTTTGTCTGCAAGTTCGAAGCGAATGACAATCCAGGACGCTACAGATACCGGGTCTCCATTCAGCAATGTGGGCTGATACTTCCATTTCCTGACGGCCTCGAGGGCCGGCTGACTCAGAAGAGTGCTGGTACCGTCCTCTACCCACGCGGCAGTAGACACATTGCCAGCCGAGTCAACGACCACATCCATGGTTACGTCACCCTGGATCTGGTGCTCACGGGCATCCTTTGGGTATTCAGGCAAGACTTCCTGCTTGATCTTTGCATGCAGGAGCCATGGCGCGAGCACGACTGGCTCCTGTCTGGACGCCTCCTGTGCCCACGTGGCGCTCAATAACGCAAGACAGCTCAGAACTGATCGCAGGACCTTCTTCACTCCCACCTCACAAGCGCACAACTACAAGCGGTATTTAACCGTTACCGTGGTTTCGACCGCAACCGGCTTGCCATTAACAACGTAAGGCTTGTACTTCCACTGCCTCACGGCATCCATAGCCGACTGAATCAGAATGGGATGGCCGCTGACCGCTCTCACGCTTTCAACATCGCCCTTTTTGCCGATGGTCGCCTTCAGCACCACATCACCGTCAACATGGGCTATCTTGGCCATCTGCGGATAAGCAGGGTTCACCTTGTGCACAAGCAGGGTCTCAGCTACCTCGGGCTTGAGTTGAACCAGGTCTTTGGGAGTGTCTTCGCCCACAATGGTTCCAAGGAGAAGCACAAGGAGCACTGCATAGTGGGGAATGCGGACCTTCATAGCCGCTTAAGCTAAATAGCCGAGACAGGTTTGTCAATCCATGGTTGGAGTGGGGTAAGCTCCAGGGATTCCGGCGAAATAGTTTGCGCTATCAGAACTTTACAGGCCACTCTTTGCGCTGTTCCGGCTTCTCATTTGCTGCTAGCATCTTTACTTGTTATGAAGCGCTTTCTGAAAATTACCGGCATCGTCGTGGCGGTCATTATTGTTCTGATTCTGCTGATTCCGCTATTTATCAATGTAGACAGCTTTCGACCCGAAGTAGAGTCCAAGGTCTCCGCCGCGCTTGGGCGGCAGGTCCATATCGGCAAGATCAGCGCGTCTATTTTCAGCGGCGGCGCCGAGGCTGACAACATCACCATCAGCGACGATCCGGCTTTCAGCAAGGACCCTTTCCTTCAGGCCTCCTCTCTCAAAATCGGCCTCAAGCTGATGCCGCTGATATTTTCCCGGCAGCTCCAGGTAACCTCCATCACCATCAACAGCCCGGACATCCATCTGCTGAGCAACAGCGCGGGGAAATGGAACTATTCCAGCCTGGGTAATACCGGCCAGGGGGCAAAGTCATCACCGGCAACGCCGGCTTCGTCATCCAGCTCCGCAGGTTCCGATTTTTCGGTGGAGAAACTTGAAATCCAGAACGGGAAGATCCGAGTGGCCCAGACCAACGGCCGTTCCGTGGGCAAAGAGCACGCTTACGAAAAGGTGAATCTGACTGCGACCAATATTTCCACTCATTCGGCGATTCCGTTCACTCTCACGGGTGTGACTCCTGGCGGAGGCTCTTTGGATTTGCAAGGCCAGGCTGGTCCTCTTGCCGCACAGGAGGCGGACAAGACGCCACTCGAAGCCAAGCTGACGCTGCAACATGCCGACCTGGCTGCCACCGGCCTTTTTGATCCCGCCCTGGCCGGAGTGGTGGATTTTGACGGCACGGTCAAGTCTGATGGCCGTCACCTGGTTTCTGATGGCAAGGCCAAAGCCAATGGATTGCGGCTGGTGAAAGGCGGATCACCTGCGCGTCGACCCATATCTGTGGATTACAAATCCGACTATGGTTTGGACTCCGATTCAGGCACCGTGAATGCCAACGTGCATACAGGCAACAGTACCGCTAATGCCAACGGCACGCTCAATGCGCGCGGACAAACTACCATCGCCCACGTGAAGGTGAGCGGCAACAATATGGCCGTGAACGATGTGGAAGGCTTACTGCCGGCATTTGGCATCAGCCTGCCTTCCGGAGCGTCGCTGCAGGGCGGCTCCATCAACATGGACTTCGACGCCCAAGGCCCTCTGGATGCGCTGGTCATTAACGGCCCGGTGAACATCACCGGAGTGCATCTCACCGGCTTCAATCTGACTGGAAAGCTGGGGGCGATTGCCGCATTTACCGGCATTCAGGCGAGCAACGACACTCTGATCCAGAAGTTCAGTTCGTTATTGCATGTGGCTCCGGCGGGGATCAAGGCTGACAATATTCTTCTGGACATGCCATCCATCGGACAGATCACGGGCAATGGCTTGATCAACGAAAATCAGACGCTGGACTTCAAGATGCTGCTGAAACTCGTGGGTGGCGGAGGCATGCTGGGCCAGTTGACGAATATTAGTGGAAATGTCCAGAACAAAGGTATTCCCTTCACCATTGAAGGCACCACTGCCAACCCGACGTTTCGTCCCACGGCAGCCGGGGTTGTTGGCTTGTTCGGGAACGCTATTCCGGGCTTGTCACAGAATCAACAGGGACAGCAGGGGCAAAACCCAGTGGGCGGGTTACTGAACGGCATTCTAAATAAGAAGAAAAAGCCACCGCAGTAGAGCGATGCTTAGTGCTTGGTATTCAGTACTTAGCCTCGCCACACGCCAGCTCTCGACCGACATGGTTGTTGGATCGGGTCATCGGGTCATCGGGTCATCGGGTCATCGGAAACAAATCCAAAACCCCAAGCCTATTGAATCTAAATGGTGAGTGGTAGAATGTACTCATCGCCTCCACGCCAGAATTAACTTTGAAAGCGTTTATCATGCTCAGAAAATCACATTTGCTCCTGATCGCCTTCCTGTTGCTTGCCGTTTGTCTGTATGCCGATAACATTGTGGACGAGATCGTTGCCCGAGTGAACAGCTCCATCATCACCCGTGCCGACCTGGAGAGAGGCAAGCAGCAAAACGAAGAAGACCTGAAACAGCGCTTTCCTTCCGACTGGCAGACAAAGTGGGCGGATCGGCAAAAGGACCTGTTGCGCGACCTGATCGACCGCCAGCTTCTGGTGGAGAAGGGCAAAGACCTGGGAATTACGGGCGAGACGGAGATGATCAAGAGGCTGAACGAACTGCGACAGCAGTTCGGCCTGGGAACCATGGAAGAACTGGAAAAGGCTGCGCAGCAACAGGGGGTCTCCTATGAGGATTTCAAGGAGCAGATACGCACAGAAATCGTCACCTCCAAGGTCATAGGGCAGGAAGTGGGCTCGCACGTCGCGCGGGAAATCAACCAGGCGGAGGTGCAGAAATTCTATGACCAGCACCAGAAAGAGCTGGCGCTGCCGGAAGAGGTGAGTCTGGCGGAGATCCTGGTCTCGACACAACCTCCTAAACCTCCCACGGACGATAAGAATAAAGACGCGGCGCAGAACGTACAGCTTCCGTCGGACCCGGCGAAAGTAGCTGAAGCCGAGGCCAAAGCCAATGAGCTGTTGGACCAGTTGCATAAAGGCGCAAAATTTGACGAGCTGGCCAAGAAGTCTTCTGACGGCACCACCGCGGCGCAGGGCGGAGCGATTGGCGATTTCAAACGCGGCGAAATGGACAAAGAACTCGAAGATAAGATTTTCGCCTTGAAGGCCGGTGAACTCACAGGCGTGATTCACACCAAGCCGGGATTCATCATCTTTAAGGTGCTGGCTCATCAGCCGGGCGGGATTCCGGCGCTCAAGGATGTTGACAACAAGATTCGCGATGCCATTTACGTCCAGAAACTGGAGCCGGCCGCGCGCGCGTACCTGACCAAGTTACGGGAAGAGTCGTACATCGATATCAAACCGGGGTACGTGGATACGGGCGCCAGCCCCAATCAGACGAAGCCCGTGATTGTAGCCGCCAACACCAACGGTGATGAGATCAAGCAGGCAAAAAAGAAGAAGAAAAAGCACCTGCTGATCTTCTAGTAAAGAGCCTGGTCCAGAAAACAAGCTACGAGCGATCCAAACGTGCTGGCGGTGTACACAATCGGTGCATCGGATCATCGGGTCATCGGGTCATCGGAAGATACAAATCAGGTCCTTTCGGTGCTAGAGGCGTTACCTCACACGCGTCTTGTGTTCGTTTTTCGAAACCTTAACCCTGGTTTCTCTACCAACCTGAGCTGCTCTACGTGCGTCATACTAAAGATATGGATTTGAGGGAGTGGATCGCCATTGTCACCAGCTTTGTGATCATTGCCGGGCTGATCTCCTATGGTTTCACTCTCTTTGCCGAGTATCACGCCAAGGGACGATGGGCCAAGAATGTTACCGGCCTGCTCGCCGGCATAGGCATGCTTTCCCTGGCGCTCTCTATGCTGCTGACGCCCAGGAACGTGCTGGTGATCCTGGCCGTAGCCCGCACCGCCGCTTCGCGTGTCTTTCTGGTAGTCAGCAGCACATTTCTTCTGGCCGCTATCGCCGCTTTCGGGATCATCAATTACTCCAAGCCGCTGCGCCTGTGGCATGAGCGAAGAATTGAAAGAGAACTGAGACGTGAGCTCCCCAAGATTCCGTGAAGGTGCTGTGCCCCAGATGGGAAAAATCGCCAGGTGGCCTGCGCCTTTGGCGGTCACCGGAAGCGAAGGACCGGGCGGCTTTTTTCATCGCATGATGCCGGGAATTGTGACCGGCGCATCGGATGTGGATCCAGCACTGGTGCTGACCGCCACGGTGGCCGGAGCCACCTATCACTACTCCCTCCTCTGGTCGGTCCTGATTTCTGTTCCGTTTCTGCTGGCGGTGTTCAGCGTGTCCGCGCGCATTGGCATGGAGAGCCGCCAGGGCTTGGTGGACTTGCTGCGAAGCCATTATGGCCGCTCCATCGCTTTTGCTTGTGCGGCGGTTGTCGTGGTCATCAACATGGCTATGATCGTGGCGGACTTGATGGCAGTCACGGATGCGTTTTCCATCATCATGGTGATGCCGCGCATGTACTTTATTGCCGCGGTGGCTTTCTCCGTCTGGTACATCCTCATCTTCCGCGATTACCGCAGGATTACGCAGACCCTGGTACTGCTTGCCCTGCCGCTCTTTATCTACGTTGCCGCCGCGCTCTTTGCCCATCCGGATTGGAGGCAGGTGATCAGCCATTCCGTGTTTCCGCGCATTCCCCATGATCCCGGATATCCCGCAGCCGTGATCGCCATCTTCGGCTCACTCTTGACCCCGTATGTGCTGGTCTGGCAGACCAGTTCGCGGCGAGAGGTAGCACTGGCTGGCGGACGTGGAGGGCGGTTCGAGCATCATGCCGGAGCGATTGTAACTACGGTGCTTTGTTACTCCATCATGGTGGCGGCCGGAGCTGTCTTGCGCGCGCCGGTGGGTGATCTGACCACGCGTTTGGCGGCGCAGGCCTTGACTCCGGCTGTGGGACAACTGGGAACGGTGTTATTTGCGCTGGGAATCATCGGCGCCGGCATGGTGGCGTTGCCCGTGCTGGTGGCATCCATGTGTTATAGCGTTGCCGAAGCTATGGGTTGGAGGAGCGGACTCAATGAGCATCCCTGGGTGGCCGTCCGCTTTTATGTACTCATCTCGGCTGCCATGTTCCTGGCTGCAGCCTTCAACTTCATCAGGCTGAACCCGGTCGTCGCTCTGTACTGGTCGCAGATCCTGGCCGGGGCGCTTACTGTGCCTATTCTGATATTCATCCTGCTCATCTCCAATAATCGCGGGGTGATGCGGACCGCCAACACCTGGTGGCAGAATTTCTGGATTGGAGCCGCGGCAGGAACGGTGGTGGCATCTGGCCTGATGGCGCTTTGGTGGCAGATCTCAGGTTGAGCTTTTGTCACCTTGAAACTAAAATTGCCCAACTCTTAAAATCGATAACGCGACCAAAGCAGCCATGAGCTTACCCACTGCCAATCCGCAACCTGATACTCCTGAGGCGCGCCGCTATAACCACATCAAGCGCTGGCTGGGAATGGTCGATCTGGTATTGGGCATAGGCTTCCTGGTGGTTTTGCTGGTGACAGGCTGGACGGGCCGGCTGAGTGCCATCTCCCGCCATGCTGCCAAAGAGAATTATTTGCTTGCTCTGTTTCTGTACGTGGTTTTCCTGAGCGTGATCAGCAAGCTCCTGACTGTGGCACTGGATATTTATAGCTTCCGGCTCGAGCACCGCTTTCATCTGTCTAACCAGAAGCCTGGATCCTGGATCCTGGATGAAATCAAAGGCTGGGTGGTGGGGCTGATCATTGGCACCATCCTGGCGGAGATAGTTTACGGCTTAATGCGGACGTCACCTTTGCATTGGTGGATCTTTGCCTGGATGATATTTATCGGTCTTTACGTCTTCCTTGCCCAACTGGCGCCGGTAGTGCTGTTCCCGCTCTTCTATAAGTTTATTCCGCTGCAAAATGAAGAGCTAAAAGAGCGCCTGATGCGGCTAGGTGAACGCGCCGGAACCAGGATCAAAGGCGTCTACGAATGGAAGCTCTCAGAGAAGACAAAAAAAGCCAATGCCGCGCTCACCGGACTGGGCCACACGCGGCGCATCATTCTGGCTGACACCCTCCTGCAGAATTACAGCACGGACGAAATCGAGGCTGTACTGGCACACGAGCTTGGCCATCATGTTCACCGGCACATCATCAAGGGCATCGTAGTGGAAGCCGTAGTAACGCTGGTGGGTTTTTGGGCCGCCAACTGGGTGCTCCAGTACGCGGTCCATCAGCGCCACATGTTCCTGCAACTCACGGATTTTGCCAACATGCCGCTGCTGGTGCTCGTCTCCAGCGTGCTTTCCATGGTGCTGAAGCCTGCCTTGAATGCATATTCCCGCTTTAACGAGCGCCAGGCAGACTTGTATTGCTGGAAGTCAGTTCCCAGCGTGACTCCGTTTGTGACAGCGATGCAGAAGCTCACGATGCAGAACCTGAGCGAGCGCAATCCTTCGCGTTTAGTGGAAATTCTCTTCGATTCTCACCCGTCGATTTCCAGGAGAATTGCCGCAGCGGAGATGTGGGCGGAGAAGCATAGGCCGAGTCTTGCTACATGAATTCCCCGTTGTGCTGAGTAGAGCCGCTGGAGCTCAGTGTATCGAGTGTTTGACCAGATCGGGCCATCGGGTCGTCGGATCACTGAAGAAACAGGCCGTCGAACGAGAGACTCTTAACCTCGGGCTCTAAGCAGTTCTTCGGCTCGTTTTAGATCTTCTGCCGAATCCACACCCACAGTATCGAATGGCGTTTCTTCCACATAGATGTCAATGCCGTTTTCTAGAAAGCGAAGCTGTTCCAGCCTCTCTGCAGCTTCGAGGGTGGATTCGGGCAGCTTGCAGAAGCGTTCCAGAGCGGCGTAACGGTAAGCGTAGAAACCAAGGTGCTTGAAATATTGAAGATCGCCCCGTTTGTCGCGATCAAAGGGGATGGTGGAGCGGGAAAAATAAAGCGCGCGGCCATTCTTGTCCGTGACCACTTTCACCGCGTGGGGATTGGAAACATCATGCGCCGGACATGGCGTTTTGATGGTTGAGACCATGACATCCGCCCGCTGCATGGGCTTGAGCAGGGCTGCAAAATGTTCAGGACGCGCCAACGGCTCATCTCCCTGAACATTCACATAGACGTCTGCCTTTACCCGTTGGGCCACCTCGTAAACACGGTCAGTACCGCTGCGGTGCTCGGCTGACGTCATTTGCGTTTTCCAGCCATTGGCCTGCGCCACCCGCATCACTTCTTCTGAGTCGGTGGCGATGATTACGTCCTGCAAGAGCGGCGAACGCTTCGCGGCCTCATATACGTGGCCGACCATAGGCTTGCCGGCGATTGGCTCCAAGACCTTGCGCGCTAGGCGGGTGGAAGCCAAGCGGGCTGGGATGACGGCGACGGTTCTCATACTACTTGGCGCGCGACTGTTGCAGCTTTCGCGATTTTTCTTCCACGCCCTCGGCGAGCTTTTGTTTGTGTTGCTTGAGTTTGGCGGCAACCGCGCTGTCGCCCAGCCCGATGACCTGCGCGGCCAGAATTCCAGCATTAGTCGCGCCTGCTTTTCCAATGGCAACCGTGGCCACGGGGATTCCCGCCGGCATCTGGACAACAGACAGCAGCGAGTCCAGGCCATTCAGTGAGGTGGAAGGAATAGGAACGCCGATCACGGGAATGGTAGTCTCTGCAGCAATCACTCCGGCAAGATGAGCTGCGCCGCCGGCGCCGGCGATGATGGCTTTGATACCGCGTCCGGCAGCTTTGCGGGCAAATTCTGAAGTGCGTGCGGGTGAGCGGTGGGCGGAAGTTACGTCGATCTCATAGGGAATGCCAAACTGTTCCAGCGCTTTGGCAGCTTCGTTCATGATTTCCAGGTCCGAATCAGAACCCATCACAATGGAAACAAGCGGATTTTCAGCCATGCTGTGGTTTCACCTTTTTATGCGCGTGATTTCAAGGCGCGGGCGCCAATGTCCTTGCGGTAATGCATTTCGTCAAAGTTGATCATTCCTACGGCCTCGTAGGCGCGAGCCACTGCACGTTCCAGCGTGGGAGCGCGAGCGGTAACGCCGAGCACCCGGCCTCCACCTGTATAAAGCAGTCCGTCGCGGCTGGTGGTGCCGGCGTGAAACACCTTCACATTTTCAAGCTGAGCTACGCGATCCAGCCCGGAGATGAGCTTGCCGGAGAGGAAGGCACCCGGGTATCCGCCGGAAGCCAGAACCACGCAACAGGAGGCATCTTTCGACCAGTGGAACAACCCTTCGCTGACGCGTCCTTCAATAGAGGCCTCAATTGCTTCTACCAGGTCACTCTCCATGCGCATCAGCACCGCCTGAGTTTCAGGATCGCCAAAGCGGCAGTTGAACTCGAGGACCATGGGCCCGCGGGCGGTCATCATCAAGCCACAGTAAAGCAGGCCCCGATACTCGGCGCCTTCTGACTTCATGCCGGCAATCACAGGTTTGGCAATATGATTGACCAGCCATTCCACCATGGCCGGGTCGGCGAGGGAGTCTGCGGAATACGCGCCCATGCCCCCGGTGTTAGGACCAGTATCACCTTCGCCGATGCGCTTGTGGTCCTGCGACACCACCAGTGGCGCAACCCGCTCGCCATCGCTCAATACCAGGAAAGACAGCTCTTCACCCACAAGGCACTCTTCCAACACAACCTTGGCAGTTGGACTGCCGAGCAGCTTGCCGCTGAACATGTCCGTGCCCGCAGTCGCTGCTTCTTCCTTGGTGCGGGCTATGACGACGCCTTTGCCTGCGGCCAGACCATCGGCCTTGACGACGATGGGCGCGGAGAACAGTCCAAGGGATTTGCGCAACTCTTCCTCTGATGAGCACACGGCGTAGTGCGCGGTGGGAATCTGGTGGCGCTGCATGAACTCCTTGGCAAAACTTTTACTGGATTCGAGCTGGGCCGCCGACTGTCTGGGGCCAAAGATGCGCAACCCGCGCCGGGAAAATTCGTCCACGATGCCCAGGGAGAGCGGCAATTCCGGGCCTACGACGGTGATGTCCGGCTGCTGCTGGTGGGCAAGGTTAAGCAGGCCTTCTATGTTTCTGGCATCGCCGGGCAGGCAGGTGGCGTCCTGGCAGATTCCGCCATTGCCGGGAACACACAATATCTGCGAGACACGCTGCGACTGGCGCAACTTCCACACCAGAGCATGTTCACGTCCACCGTTGCCGATTACCAGAATTTTCATGCAGGCAGAAGATACTTGAGGATAAATGAAATGCGCAGAGGTTGCGAGAGGACTAATTCCTGAATCCCGGGCGGCCGGTTTAAGCTTGTTTTGCGGGCTACTATGAGTCGAATTCTACACTTTCTTGAAGTGTTTGCTGAGCGCCAAGCCCTGGCGCTGGTAGGAGGAACCAATGTCAGCACCGTAAATCTTGTCGGGCCGGGAGAGAAGAGGAATGTACATAATGCGACCCATGATCTGACCATGCTCAATGAGGAAGGGAACTTCATGCGCGCGGACTTCGAGGACCGCGCGCGTTCCTCTTACGTCGTCGCCGCCATGGCCAAATCCCGGATCAAAGAAACCTGCGTAGTGAATACGGAACTCGCCTATATCCTGATCCATAGACACCATCTCGGCTGCCCAGTCAGGCGGTACGCTTACTTTCTCGTTGGAAGCCAGGATATAGAAATCTCCGGGCTCCAGGATCAACCCACGCTTTCCGGTATCGCGCTTGATGTCCCAGAAATCCTCAGGATCGTAGTGGTTCAAGTTTGCCAGATCAATGATCGGCGCATTCCTTTTTGCCTGGTAGGCGATCACTTCAGAGGGACTCGATCCTTGCAAATTCACAGAAAGCAGGACGCTCTTTTTGGTAATTTGCGCCCGTGACGGATTCCCCTCGCTGTCGTAGATCAGGGGCTCTTCCCGTTCCAACGCCGTTGTTGCACGGTCAGAAGGCTTGGGTTTGCCGCGAAGGAAGCGCAACTGGTTCAGCGTCATTCCCGCCCGCAAGACAACTGAGAAGGTTCGCGAAGCGATCTCCGCGTACAGTGGCCCCTTGTAGCCCTGACGTACCCGCTCGAATTCTTCTCCGTAGTCGGTGATCAGCCGGGTGAAGATATCGAGTCGCCCGGTGCTGCTCTTGGGATTGGCGCGTGCGGACAGGTTCTCCGGAAGGTGCACCTCTTCCAAAAGGGGAACGATGTAGACGCAGCCTTTCTCAAATACGGTGGTTCGAGTCAAGTCCACCCGGCCCATTCTCAGGTTGGCCTCGACAATTCCAGCTTCCACTCTTCGGCGCTGGGGAACAAAACTTGCCTGAACTCGATAACCCACTTCACCCAGCCGGAGGTCCAGGCTGGCAGGCTGGATCTGCTGCTCCGTGATCTCGGAAAAAGCGCGAATGTTACCCTGGGCAATGAGCCGTCTGATTTCCTGTGAAGGCAACATTCCTTCTGTTCTAGGCGCATCGTCAGCTTCGGTGCGCAAGTCGGGAAACAAAGCAAGTTTCCCGTTCGTCTCTGGACTAGACATCAGGACTCCTCAAGATTTCAGACGATTTCCGGAGATGCCGGGGCCGGCGCAAAGGCATACTCTTCCCCTTGACTTCTCTTGCATGCGTGGGGTTGAGAATATCATTCAAAGTTTTTGACCAGGGCACCAGCCTAAGTGCAATGTGGAATTTTTATGAAGACCCCGGTACACAATCTGTTTTGCCCGTAAGATGAAACAATTCAATAGTCCAGACCTTTCCTGAGATAATCTATCAGTGTTTTCCACAGAAATTTTAAGTTAATACAGCGAAGAAAAGACAAACTTCTTTATGGCGGACATGACCTGCTCCCAATGCGGGGGCGAGATGGACCAGATAGAAAAGACCACGTTCACCGGACGCGAGATGCGGGAATACCAATGCCGCAAGTGCGGGAGGAAAGAGATTGTTGATTGCGGTCCTGCGTTGTGGAAGATACTCTCGGAGGCCAATGACCCCGAGAAGAACGAATAGCTAACCAAAGTGTTCTCTGACAGAAAATTTCTGCTTGTCCCGCAATTTATGAATTGGGCAGCGGCGTCATGTCAGGAATCGCGCGAGTAGCTTTTCGGACGCGCCATTGCACGATCCTAGCCAGAAGCATGACCGCTCCTATCAGTGCCCAGAGCGCCGCGCCTGCACCCAGGAGGTAGGAATCAAGATCGCGGGACTCCTCGCCAAACACAAAGGCCAAAGACAAACCCGCGCCAAAGAAAATCAGTGCAAACGCCACCGTGACTTCCGGAGGGCCGATGCGGGGCAGCAATGACCTCTTCCTGGCCGCGGCCAGAGCTTCCACAGCGCGACCGGCCATCCACCAGAATACGATCCCCAGCCATGGCCACACCACTGCTCTCCAAGCCATGCGAAAACTGGTGTCATATTCGCGTGTTTGGTCGACCACCCGCCCGTAGATGAAAAAGTCAAAAAAGAAAGCAGGAAAGTTCAAACTGCCGGGCGTGAGAAGGCATGCCTGCTTTATCTTCTCAGCGCGCTGTTCCTGAGGGGACGCTTGCCCGACTTTGATGATCAAGAGTTGCCTTGGCTGCACATCCGGTGAAGCAGGAGTAGGTGGACTAGTGGCTCGCCGGATTGGTGATGCGTGAGGTTTTGAGCGAAGGTCAGAGAGTAATTCGCCACGGAAGGGCCACAAAAGAACCGCATAAAGCAGCAATTGACCAACAGGAAAAACCCATCGGAAAGGGAATCTTCTGAGTTTATCAGGCATCGGATGACGCGTATTCTAGCGCAAATCCTCGTCTTAACGCCGCACTTCGCTCATCAGCGCCAGCAGATTGCCCTCAGTATCGTGGAAGAAGGCCATCCATAAATCGTGATCCGGCAGCCGGGCAATCAGATGGGGTTCGCCCTCGAAGCGCACGCTTTTTGCCAGCAGTTGGCGGTGCGCAGCCTGAATATCCTCCACCGCGAAATAAAGGACGGAACTGGGATGGTCGAACTCCGGCTTTTCGGGTGGAGTAAGTATCAGGCGGACGCCGCCACAGTTGAAGAAGCCCAGGTCTCCGGTGGTGAACAGCAAGGGCAGGCCGAGCGAGTCGCGATAGAATGCAACCGCGCGGTCCAGGTCGTGCACATTCACTGAGACCTGGCCGAGACGTGAAATGCCGATTCCCACAGGTGCAGTGCTCATGGGGCCTTTACCTCCAATGAAATATTAGTTAGCATAGCTAACAATATGAGACGGAGCAAGCTGAAAAAGGGAAGCAGGCGGGAAGCCGCCGAAGTGGCTGACCGGCTTCATTCAGCGGCCATTCACCTGCTGCGACGGCTCCGGGTGCGCGACCTGGCCAGCGGCGTGGGACCCGCGCAGCTTTCTGCGCTTTCCGTGCTGGTGTTTGGCGGCCCAAGGTCCCTGGGTGAACTGGCTGATGCCGAACAGGTGCGGCCGCCGACCATGAGCCGCATCGTTGCCGGTTTGGAGCGCGACGGCCTGGTCCGGCGACGCGAGACAGAAGACAAACGGCGTGTGCGGCTGGAAGCCACGGACAAGGGTACGAAGATGCTCTGGGAAGGACGCAGACGGCGCGTGGAATCGTTGGCAAAAGCCCTCGGGTTGTTGACCAAAGCGGAGATACGCGATCTGGGAGCGCTCACACTGGTCCTTGAGCGGGTGCTGAAAAACTTGTAGCCGAACAGCAGACAAAAAACAAAATTGAAAGGGCCGGATTGCTCATTACAATTCAAAGGCTAACAATGCGACTGTATGCCTGAGTCCTCCACCACAGAGTCCGCGATCGCCCGAGATGAGGGTAGTCTTTTTCTGGGACTGCTAGTGGCCTGGCTGCTCAACGTTGTGCAGTTAGGCATCGCCTGCCTGCTGTTTGCTTTGGGTGAACGGACGCTGCCTGCCGTAGTTGTGATGGTGGGCGGTATTGGACTGCTTCAGATCAGCTACGTCGTGCCTCTCTGGTATGTGTTCCGGCGGCGCGGCAGAAAACGAATGGCCAAAGGCATATTGATGGGCGCGGTTTTTACCTTGCTGTTAAATGCCATCTTCTGGGCCGTGATCTACTTGAAAGGTTGATCTGCCGCCACGGCTTTCTTTGGCCTGAACGGTCCGAACTTTCCCTTATACTGATTTGTTGCCCTCTTGTGGCCCCCAAGTGCCGTCTGATCAGGCAGCAAGTTTTCGTGACCGGAAGCAACGCTTCGTAATCCAATAAGCAGGTGCAGTGATGAATACATTTGGAAGCCGCTCCAAGTTGCGCGTGGGCGGACGCGAATACGAAATCTACCGTCTAAACGCCGTTGACAAGCATGTCTGCCCCACTGAGAACCTCCCTTACTGTCTGCGAATTCTCCTGGAGAACCTTCTGCGGACCGAAAATGGCCGCAGTGTGACGGCTGAAGACATCAAGTCCATCGCTGAATGGAAGCCGGTGGCAATTCCTTCCAAGGAAATTTCATTCACGCCTGCGCGCGTATTGATGCAGGACTTTACCGGCGTTCCCGCCGTAGTTGACCTGGGCGCCATGCGTGACGCCATGAAAAAGATGGGCGGAAATCCGAAGTTGATTAACCCTTTGCAGCCGGCCGAGCTGGTCATTGACCACTCCGTGCAGGTGGATGAATTCGCCAGCGTGAATGCGTTTCATACCAACGCTTTGCTGGAATTTCAGCGAAATCAGGAGCGTTACTCCTTTCTGCGCTGGGGACAGTCAGCCTTCCATAATTTCAGAGTTGTGCCGCCGGACATGGGCATCGTGCATCAGGTCAACCTTGAATATCTGGCCCGCGTGGTTTTCTCTGAGGAAAAGAATGGCGCTACGCTGGCTTATCCGGACACGCTGGTGGGCACAGACTCCCATACCACCATGATCAACGGCCTGGGAGTACTGGGTTGGGGCGTGGGCGGAATTGAAGCAGAGGCGGCCATGTTGGGACAACCGGTATCCATGCTGCTTCCACAAGTGGTGGGCTTCAAACTCAGTGGCAAGCTGCGCGAAGGCGCCACTGCCACCGATCTGGTGCTCACAGTAACTGAGATCCTGCGCAAGACCGGCGTGGTAGGAAAATTCGTGGAGTTCTTTGGACCAGGGCTTTCGGCGCTGCCGCTGGCGGACCGCGCTACCATCGCCAATATGTCTCCCGAATATGGGGCGACGTGCGGAATCTTTCCCGTGGATGCAACCACTCTCAAGTACTTGCGCATGAGCGGACGTCCGCCAGAGCTGATCGCGCTGGTCGAGGCCTATTGCAAAGAGCAGGGCCTGTTCCACACTGCTGAGACTGTTGAAGCGCAATATTCCGAGCTGGTCGAACTGGATCTGGCCACGGTGGAGCCGAGCGTTGCCGGTCCCCGGCGTCCACAGGACCGCGTAGCTCTTTCCAAAGTCAAAGAGTCATTTGAGCAGGCTCTGCCAACATTGATCTCTCCGCGCATGCCGCGTGAATCCGGAAGGGCCGTGGCGCCCAAACAGGTTTCCCGGTTTGAGGGTGAAGGTGGAAATCCGAGTGCCGTCGCGGTGGAAGATCCTGAAGCACCGGCAGCGCTAAAAGAAGTGGGCGAAGATATATTTGAAAACCTTCACGATGGCTCCGTGGTGATCTCCGCCATCACCAGTTGCACCAATACCTCCAATCCTTCCGTCATGATCGCTGCCGGGCTGCTGGCCAGGAATGCGGTGGAAAAGGGCCTGCGTCGCAAGCCCTGGGTCAAGACTTCACTGGCGCCCGGTTCGCGTGTGGTAACGGAATATTTTCGACGCTCGGGACTGATTCCTTATCTCGAGGCCCTTGGCTTCCACATTGTTGGTTATGGGTGCACCACCTGCATCGGCAACTCAGGGCCGTTGCCACACGATGTCTCTTACGCTATCAACGAAAAACAGCTGGTGGCTGTCTCTGTTCTTTCCGGCAATCGCAACTTTGAAGGACGCATCAATTCGGAAGTGCGGGCCAACTATCTGATGTCGCCACCGCTGGTGGTGGCTTATGCGCTGACAGGACGCATTGATAGCGATATTACGCAGGAGCCGCTGGGCAAAGACAAGAATGGCAATCCGGTGTATCTGCGCGACATCTGGCCTACACAACAGGAAGTGCAGAAGACGGTGGAAGCCTGCATTGATTCCAGCATGTTCACTACGAACTATGCCACCATCTTTGAAGGTGATGAGGAGTGGAAGCGGCTCCGGGTACCACAGGGTGAAACGTATCAATGGGATGCTGGATCCACGTACATTCAACGTGCCCCTTACTTCGACGATATGCCGGCCAAACCGGCGCCGGTAACGGACATTACTGGAGCGCGCGTGCTGGCCAAGCTGGGGCACAGCGTGACTACGGACCACATTTCTCCTGCGGGCTCCATCAAGACAAATAGTCCCGCGGGCAAGTACCTGCAAGAACACGGCGTGGCGCCCAGGGACTTCAACTCCTACGGCTCGCGTCGTGGGAACCATGAAGTGATGGTTCGAGGCACCTTCGCCAACGTCCGGCTGCGCAACCGGCTGGTGCCGGAGTCAGAAGGCGGCGTGACCAAGCACTTCCCCAGTGGCGAAGGCATGTCCATCTTTGACGCTTCAGAAAAATACAAGGCTGAGGGTGTGCCGCTGATCATTCTGGCCGGCAAGGAATATGGTTCTGGCTCGTCCCGCGACTGGGCTGCCAAGGGGCCGGCGCTGCTGGGCGTGCGTGCGGTTATTGCGGAGAGCTACGAGCGCATCCACCGTTCCAATCTGGTGGGGATGGGCATTCTGCCGCTGCAATTCCTGCCGGAGGAAGATCCGGACACTCTGTGCCTGAAAGGCGACGAGGTTTACGAAATTATCGGTTTACCGGCGCTGTTAAAGGAAAAGCTGGCCAACTCGCGTCACCTTAAAGTCCGAGCCACTGCTCCCGACGGCGGAATCATAGAATTTGAGGCAGAGGTACGCATTGATACTCCCCAGGAAATTCTTTACTACGAACACGGCGGAATCCTGCAATATGTTTTGCGCCAGCTCCTGGCAGGCAAGCCGAAGCCGGAGGTGGTGAGCGCCGGAATGAGTACCGTAGCCGACCACAAAACAGGCAGCAGCGTGACCTAGTGTCGAACCCCAACTCTTATCTTTGCACCAAGCGCCTGCGCTTGCGCCTGTTGAAGCCCGCAGACGCGCCGGAGATCGCCCGCCTGCTGGGGAATGACAGCGAAGCTGTTCAGAGGTCGGCCAGCATGCGAGATCCCATGACGGAGGAGGCAGCGCGTGAATGGATCGAGCGCCGCACTAGCCCGGACCAGCATGTTTTTGCCATCCTCCTGGCGCATTCAGGCGAATTCATCGGCTCCATCGGATTTGGCGGACCCAGAGAAATGCCCTACGTGGGGTACTGGATCGGACGGCCCTACTGGAATCTGGGCTACGCCACCGAAGCCGTACACGGTCTCATTGAATACGTTCGATGGCTGGGAATCTCCACGCTCCAGGCAGATACTTTCCCCGACAACCCTGCGTCTGCGCGCGTGCTGGCCAAGGCCGGATTCACCAACACCGGTCGCGTCAGGCTGAACCTGCCGCTGCGCGGCGGATTACGAGAGCTGGAACACCATGTAATTCAGCTTTCCCCTGCAACGTCGAACAAGGAGTCCAGCCCACGGCCGCCGAAGGCGCCTCTCCGATGATCCGATTAGCCTCCCTCTAGACCAAACCCGCTTGCTGGCGGGATAATAACTGTTTGGCCAGTTGGTGACGCTCGTCCTATGGAGCCCGGGACCCTCTTCAGAATTACAATCATGCCCGCATTGAAGCATGTGGCTCCCTGCATGAAGGAGGCATCTTGAAGGTTTACGAAGGCAAAGACATCCGCAATCTTGTGGTGATTGGTCACTCGCACGCTGGAAAAACATCCCTGGTTTCCGCCTTGCTTTATACCGGCGGTTCAACGCCCAAGCTGGGCCGCGTGGATGATGGCTCAACCACCACGGATTACGACGAGGAAGAAATTGCGCGGCAGATGACTATCTCCACTGGCGCTGCCTTCACCGAGTGGCGCAACACCAAAATCAATCTTTTTGATTCTCCCGGTTTCACCCTCTTTGCGCACGAAGCCCGGATCGCCATGGCCGCCTCCGACGCCGCCATTGTGGTGGTGGACGGTGTGGGAGGGGTGGAAGTTGTCACAGAAAAAGTCTGGCAGTATGCGGAAGAGCTGGGCTTGCCGCGGGTGATCGTGATGAGCCGCATGGACCGCGATCGCGCGAATTTCGATTCGGCCCTGGAGAGCCTGCGCAATGCTTTCGGCCGCCAGGTGGTTCCGGTGCAGATTCCCATCGGCAGTGAAAAGAACCTGAAGGGGGTTGTGGACCTGGTCACCATGAAGGCTTACACCTACGACATGGGTGGCAATGGCAAAGGCAAAGAAGGTCCCATACCGGCGGAAGTCGAGGCCGCCGCCAAAGAAGCCCATGAGAAGCTGGTCGAAATCATCGCTGAAGGCAAAGATGAGTTGATGGAGGAGTTTTTCAACACTGGAACCATTCCTGAAGAACATCTGGTTCCCGCGCTGCATGAGGCCATTCGCGACGACAAAATCTTCCCCGTACTGATTTCCTCAGGCCTGGGCAATGTGGGCACAGACCATCTGCTCGACTTCATCGTGGACTATGCGCCAACTGCAGTGGAGCACAAAGCTGTGCAGTCGGAACCTGATGCTTCCGGCAACGGTCACGCGGCGGAGAGAAAAATCAGCGACTCCGAACCGGCTTCCGCCTTTGTGTTCAAGACGGCCAACGATCCCTTTGCCGGCCGTATTACTTACTTCAAAGTTTTTTCGGGCGTGGTGAAGAACGAGGGCGTGCTCCAGAACTTTACCCGCAGTACTTCGGAAAAGCTCTCGCACCTCTCCGCTCCCCAGGGCAAGAACCTGGTTCCGGTGCAGGAGTTGCATGCCGGCGACATCGGCGCAATCGCCAAGCTCAAAGATACCCTCAGCGGCGATACGCTAGGTGATAAGGCCAGCCCCATCGCCTATCCGGCGGTCAAATTGCCGGAGCCAGCAATCACTTTCGCCATCGAGCCCAAGACGCGAAACGATGAAGACAAACTGGCCAACGGCATCCACAAGCTAATGGAAGAAGACCTCATGCTGCGGTTCTTCCGCGACGCCCAGACCAAAGAATTTCTGATCGCCGGAACCGGCCAGCAGCACATTGAAGTGGTGGTATCCAAGCTGAAGAAGCGTTACCACACTGAGGTCAATCTCAAGGCGCCAAAGGTTCCGTATCGCGAAACCATTCGCGGCCGGGCGGACGTTCAAGGACGGCACAAGAAGCAAAGCGGCGGCCACGGCCAGTACGGCGACTGCAAGATCAAGATGGAGCCGCTGGAGCGGGGCAAGCAATTCGAGTTCGTCAATGACATCTTCGGCGGGGCCATTCCCCGCAACTTTATTCCCGCAGTTGAAAAAGGGATTATCGAGGCAGCGGCGCGCGGGTACCTGGCCGGCTTCCCCGTGGTGGATTTTCGCGTGATTCTCTATGACGGCAGCTATCACGACGTCGACTCGAACGAGCTTTCGTTCAAGATGGCCGGCCGCATCGCCTTCAAGAAGGCCATGGAGCAGGCCAAGCCCGCTCTGCTAGAACCCATCATGAAAGTGGAGATTACCATTCCCGACGAATTTGCCGGCAGCATTATGGGCGACCTGAACTCGCGCCGCGGGCGCATTCAGGGCATGGACAACAGGGCTGGGAAGACAGTAGTAAAGGCTGAGTGCCCCATGGCAGAGATGCTCAGTTATGGCGCCGATCTTACATCCATGACCCAGGGACGCGGCAGCTTCAACATGGAATTGTCCCACTATGATTTTGTACCTGGCGCCATCCAGGAAAAGATCGTCACCAAGATTAAGTCCGAGCGCGGCGAAATTACGGACGAGGAAGAATAGCGCAATCGCCGTGATCGCGCGGGATCGGACAAAGTTATAATCTTCGACTAAACTCAAGTCAATTCTGCATTTTGTGCAGAAAACATCCGCGACAAAGTACGGCATGCCGAAGATATTTATTTGCTATCGTAGGGAAGACACCTCAGGGGAAGCGGGGCGCATATATGATCGGTTAGCTGCTCACTATGGCAAGGAATATCTGTTTATAGATGTGGACACCTTGGAGCCCGGTGAGCGTTTCTCCGAGGTCGTAGCAAAAACGGTCGGTAGTTGCGAGATTCTATTGGCCTTAATTGGCACCAGATGGCTGAATGCATCCGATGGTGAGGGCCGCCGGCGACTGGACGATCCAGATGACTGGGTACGTCTCGAAATTGCAACTGCGCTGAAAAGAGATATCCGCGTCATACCGTTGTTACTGAACGGAGCCAGTTTTCCCGGGCGCTCGGACCTGCCTAAAGAGCTCTCTGATCTCGCCATCCGCCAAGCATGGGATATCGGCCGCGTGCATTTTCACAGAGATGTTGATGCCCTGATACAGTCTTTGGACAGATTCTTGCAGTCGCCGCAACCTCCTAAAATAGATGCTGAGAAATTTACTCCGCTGGAGGAAGCTCCCACCTTCTTTGATATTACGCTTCGCT
>DATDGH010000685.1:0-14580 GCA_036522215.1 Candidatus Angelobacter sp.
AGGGTCGAGATGAACGCCCAACTGCGGGGCGCCCTTGACAGCGTTTCCCGCGCTGCTGCCCCCGTCTGTCTTGACAACGACCGTTGTCGTCATACACGGGACAGCAGAGCATCTAAGGGTAAGCAGTGCAACGACGAGGCCAGCTTCATGGGAGTAACCACCCTCTTCTCTTAACTTAACGGTATTGGGGGACCCCGGTCATCGGGTCATCAGAAAGCGGATTCCTCTCTTCGTTCGGAATGACAAAGAATTCTTGTTCATCTATGCTCGGAATGCGGCAAATGAGTTACGCTCTCGCGCCCTGTTTGTCCAACCAGGTTGAGAGCGCCTGCTTGTTTTGATCTCCCAGGAGATAAAACTTGATGCCCATGAACCCCTCAGTATTAGCCCAGGCGACTTCTCCGCGTCCTTGGATCTCAGCGCCAGGCACATCGAAGGTAAACTGAACGGGCGAGCCGGGCTCGTAGACATGATGGCAGCGCACTGCCATGCCACCGCGGCTGACGTTGGCGGTAATCGCCTTCTGCTCTTCTTCGCGCAAACGGATCATCACTGGAACCATGAGTTGATAGCGCAGGTAGCGCTTTCTTTCCGCGGCGATCAAAGACGAGGCAGAATCCAGAGCATCCTGAACAGCGGTGGGCAGCAGAGGTTTGTAGAGCACGAAGTTAATGCCTCCGTTGAGGAGATGCGAAGCTTCCTCCGTCGGCCGGACGCATCCGAATATCACTGAATTGCGGTTTGAACCACCGTGGCGAACGCTCTGGACCAGATCCAGGGCCCCTTCCAATTCCATATCGAGGAAGATCCCGTCGATCTTGCGGCGTTCAATGAAGGCCTTTGCGGTGGCGACCCCGGAAGTATAGTCAACCACCGGGTTTATCTTAGTTAGCGAGCGAGTGATGGTCTTGTAAGCAGCGATGTCACTGCAAACAACCAGGAACTCCCAGCGAGCCGGTTCCACCGAAACAGCCTCCCTTTCCCCAACAAACAACCCAGCATCCTTCTAATCCGCGCTATCCAGACCGGGCGGGTCAGTTGAACGATGGGGAAGCCCCGGCAGCATGTTACTTATCCCCTGCTGATTCGAGCGTTCCCAATAAGAGACAATCTATCTGGTTAATTTTCTCTGCTCATTGTATTAGCGTGAACCCACCATCGCGCGATTACCTAAGTACCCAGGTTACAGTCTCACATGGGCGCAGGAAATCACGGAAATTCAATGTTTATAGGGTTTCTTACCCCATTTTCACATGGCCAAAACCAGCGAAAACAGGCGTGATATCCGCATGAATACAGGAGGCTCACGCGGGCCTGCACAAATTTCACGGCAGCGGCCTGTGGATGAGCTTTAAACTATTGATTTTACAGGTTGTTAAACGACGATAAATTTCGTTGACATCAACCTAGAAGAGAGTAAATTCACACTCGTTCTTTGACATCTTAAACGTTTTTCCGGTTGGTGGTGAGTCCGGGATTCAAGCTTGGTCACCATGCACAGCGAAAGCTGAAAGCAATGGAGGGTCAGTGAGAGTCTGTAGCGAGCTGCCGGTCGAGGAGAACATAAGATGTTCGAAGGCAAAGATAGAAGCCCCGAGTTGTTGACCGATCTACCCGGTTGACGGTAAGCCCGGAGCCCAAGCTTCAGCGCAAGCTGATTAAAGATCGCACTTTAGAAAGTTTCGCAAGGAACTGGATAGAGAACGCAGGTCGGCGAGGGTCTATAGCGAACCGTTGGTTGAGGTTGATGGGTCAACACCAAAACTCGGGGCTTCTTAGTTTTTAGCTACCGTCAACTTTTCTCCGGCACAATTCCTTTCCTGATCGAGCATCTTTAAACCTGGTAAAAATCGGGTCATCGGGTCGTCGGGTCATCGGGTCATCGGACGTATTGCGGGCAGTTTGGTTCTTTGAGGACCTATGATTTGGCCGTCTTTCTCGAAGCGACGAAGATGGCTACCAGTGACTTTGCCTCAGCTCTCAAACTATCTAGTCTGGCTGGTTTTATGATCCCGATTTCTGAAAGGAATTCGAGCCAGAACAATGTTTCATCTGCCTCTTCTACAACGACGCCAATCTTGGCAACGAATTCGGCCTTCGAACGCGCTAATCCCACTGCACGATAATTGGCGGCCATGCCTGTAGCTGACCTGATGATCTGACTACTGATGATATTTGCTTCGCGATTGTTGGGAAGGGCGCGAGACATCCGCACCACTCTTATCGCAAGTCTCTTAGTTCTGTCCCGGAGTTCCAGATGTTTGTCCAGACTCACAAGTTTGTCCCTCCGTTCAAGGCGACTCCTACGATGGAACCGTCAGTGGATTACCCGAAGCGTAGTACATGACACTATTTGGAATTAGCAATGAGTCTTAAAGAAGTAGCCGATGACCCGATGACCCGATCTTACAGGTCACTCCAATCCTATGAAACAGCTTGGATTTGAAGTTTTCTACGAAAATGAGCCAGCGTGATCGAATCCCACGCACAGTACGGTCACTGGCTGTTTCTGGTCTGGCCTATAAATCCTCGTAACAATAGGGACCTCTCGCTGCGCTTCGAGGTAAACTACAAAAAACTATTCGAGGCCTCCATACACCACCTTCCCGCCCACAAACGTTGCCTCAACTTTCACATCCTTAATCGCGGTGATGGGGATCTTGAAGATGTCGTCGCTCAGGACTACGAAGTCGGCGAGCTTGCCTGCGGTGATTGAGCCTTTTTCTTTTTCCTGGAACTCGGCGTAGGCGGAGCCCATGGTGTAGGCCTCGACCGATTCGGCTACGCTGAGTTTTTCTTCAGCCACCCAGCCGTTGGGATTCTTGCCGTCGAGGGTTGCGCGGGTTACAGCCGCATAGATGCCCCACATGGGATTGAGCGGAGCAACTGACCAGTCTGTCCCAAAAGCAAGCTTGACGCCGTGATCGAGGAAGGTGCGAAAAGCATAGGTGCGCTTAATGCGGTCCGGACCGATTCTTTTCTCGGCCCAGCGTCCATCGTCTATGGCGTGATAGGGCTGGACGGAGGCAATCACTCCCAGTCGCGCGTAGCGCGCAAAATCCTTGGCGGCCAGATGCTGGGAATGCTCGATTCTCCAGCGGCGGTCGCGCTTCCCGTTGGCCTTCTCAATCTGTTCAAAGATATCCAGGGTCATGGAGATGGCCCGATCGCCAATGGCATGAACACAGAGCTGCAACCCGGCCGCGTCGGCGCCTTGCAGCCGCTGGCGCATGGAGGAAGGCGGATGCATCTCATCGCTCAGCAATCCATGACTCTGGGGTGCGTCGGTATAAGCATCGAAGAAGTACGCCGTCTCCGAACCGAGAGAGCCGTCAGCATAGCCTTTGACTGCGCCCATGCGGAGGTAGGCTGTGCCGAACGCATGGCGCACCCCAATCCTGGCCTGGTCCTTCCATCCGGTCTCCATCGGCGCCACATAGATTCGTGTGGTCAGCGTTCCCTTCTCTGCCAGCTCGGAATAAACCTTCACATCGTCGTAGGATGGGTTCATGTCCTGCACACTGGTCACGCCTAGTGAGGCGGCGTGTTCAAGGGCCCGGCGAATCGACCTCATGCGATGTTCGCGGGACATCGGCGGCATGACTTTGAGAACCAGGTCCTGGGCTGCATCGCGGAGAACTCCGGTGGGATTTCCCTGGGCATCGCGGACAATCTCCCCGCCCGGTGGATCCGGAGTTTTGGAGGTGATGTTGGCCAGCTTCAAAGTGACTGAGTTGGCCAGCGATTCATGACCGTCGTAGCGATTCACCCAGACCGGAGTTTCCGGGGTAACCGGATCAACCAATTCTTTGGTTGGCAGGTTGGGTGGCGACCATTTCTGCTCGTCCCAATCGCCGCCGGTGATCCATTCTCCCTTGGGGGTAATCTTTGCCCGCTGCTCAATCCTATGGACAAATTCCTGGGGTGAGGAGGCGTCCTTTAATTGCACGGCCTGGAGATGTTCACCGCCATCAACGAAGTGCACATGGGCATCATCGAATCCCGGAAGCAGCAGTTTTCCCTGGGCATCGATGACCTTGGTTTGTGGACCATGCCAGGCGTCCACCTCGGTGGAGCTGCCTACGGCCACAATGCGGTCGCGTAGCACGGCCAGAGACTCCGCTTGGGGACGGGTCTTGTCTACAGTCCAGATTTTGGCGTTGGTAATGATCAGGTCAGCGGCCGGTTTGGTCTGCGCGGGCGCACTCGCCGTAAGCCATAGCAGGAAAACCAACAGCAAAGGCATTAGCCGCGAATCCACGGCACGCCCCACGGCTCGCCGGGGCAGGCGGGACAGGTGAACGCGAATGAACGCGAACAGGCGAGTTAAGCTAAACCGATCACCCGATCTCCCGATCACCGGATCACCAGACCCTTCTACCTTTCTCCCCACTTGAGCTTGGTACGCAACACATCAAAGAAAGACCTTTCTGCCAGCTTCAGCAGCTTCACCTTGAATTCCGACTTTTGGCAGACCACTACATCGCCGTCAGCCAGAGCCCGGCCTTGCTGTCCATCCACCGTCAGAAGAACCGAATTGCCACTGTCCCTGGTAGAGACTTCAATAGTCGCAGTGTCCTGGACAACCAGGGGCCGGTTGGTCAGCGCGTGCGATGCGACCGGTGTAATCACGAATCCGGGAAGATCAGGGGCGAGGATGGGGCCGCCAGCGGCCAGGGAGTAAGCGGTGGAACCGGTGGGAGTAGCGACGATCAGGCCATCCGCGCTGTAATTGGCGACAAAGCTTCCGTTCACGCGCACATCGAAGATGGCCAGACGGGCGAGGGTGCTCTGGTGAACCACAACATCATTCAAAGCCTCGTAGCTGGCCAGGCATTGCTGCGACCGCCGCAGTTGACAATGAAGCATGGAGCGGAGGCTGACGTCGCACCGTCCCGAGTCAATGGCTTCCAGCGTGCGGAGAAGTTCTTCCTGCTTCACCTCGGTGAGAAATCCTAAGCTTCCCAGGTTGACGCCCAGAATGGGAATTCCGGCGGGAGCAACGCTCCGCGCAACCGATAACAGGGTGCCATCGCCTCCCAACACAATCACAAAATCGGGCTTCGTATTGGGCAGGTCTTCGCGTTCGGCGGGTTCGCATCCGTCGCAGAATTCCCGGCTGATGGAGTCAGCGGAAATGGCATAGCCGTGGGCAAGCAGCCAGGCGACAAGTTCGCGGACAATGGTGGGCAGGTCCGGTTTGCCCCGCTTCGAAATAATGGCTGCTCGTTTCATCTGAATTCAGCGTACAACAGAAATTCGCGGTTGCCCTCCATCCCCAGAATCGGGGAGTCGATGACTTCCAGCTTGTGTCCCCCGAGCTTTTCCACGGCTTCACGGATCCTGGCGACAGCTCCCCGCTGCGCCTGCTCGTTTCTTACGATGCCCCCCTTACCAACGGCGTCTCGTCCAACTTCAAATTGTGGCTTAACTAACGTTATCATCTGGCGAATGGGAGAGTGGGACCTGGCAAAACCGGCTTCAAAAACCGCCGGGAGCACGAGTGTAACAGAGATAAAGGAGACATCCAGGGCGATGAAACTCATGGGCGCGAGCGCACCGGCTCGCCCCAACTGCTGGTCTGTAAGGTAGCGGGCATTGGTTTTTTCCAGCAGTTTCACTCGAGGGTCAGCCCGGAGCCTGGCTGCAATCTGGCCGTATCCGGTGTCCACCGCTATCACTTCCGCTGCCCCATGCTGCAACATGCAGTCGGTGAAGCCACCGGTCGAGGCGCCGATGTCCATACACGCTCTGGCGGTAAGATCGATCTTCCAGTGGTCGAGAGCCGCCTCCAGTTTGAGTCCACCCCGGCTGACGTATTTCAGGTCCTCGCCCAGCAACCTGATTTCGGCGTCCTGGCCTACGCTGGCGCCGCTCTTCTCAACTTTTTGCCCGTCCACAAGCACCCGACCGGCCAGAATCATGGCCTGTGCTCGCTGGCGCGAGGAAACCAAGCCGCGCTCAACCAGCAGCTTGTCAATTCTCAGTTTCATTGAAGTCAGTTACTCTACTCCCGAGTCCAGGGCGAAGCAAAAATTAATACTCCCTTCATAATTCGCACTCCGAGATGTGCAAAGAGCCACAACGTGTAATTTCTTCTAGGGTTATGCAAGCCAGTTTGGCATTTTCCACATCGTTATTCACTCAATTGTTGAAAAACGGGAATTATGGTTGGAAGTCATCTTGCCTGCCGGATGGGAAGGGCGGTTCTCATGATTCGAGACAGCGCCGCAAGGGGCGCTGATGACTAGCGGCACCGCACCTTCAGGGTAAATGACCTTACCCGCGCAGGGTGGAACAGCCGATATACTAATAATATGAATGCAAAACCAGCACCTGCCCTGGAGCCGGATTTCCAGGAAGTCTCTGAATGGGTTGAAGCTTTTGACCAGGTTGTGAACGAAGAGGGGCCCAGCCAGGCCACGCGATTGATTGAAGCTCTTACCCAGCGGGCACGCGAGTCAGGCATCGATCTGCCGGTTCAGCTCAATACTCCCTACATTAATACCATTCCCAAAGAGGACGAGTATCCGTATCCGGGAGACCGCGCCATTGAGCGCCGCATCAAGAGCCTGATCCGGTGGAATGCTCTGGCCATGGTCCATCGTCAGAATAAAAAAGACCCCGGCATTGGCGGCCACATTTCGACCTATTCATCGCTGGCCACCCTGCTTGAGGTCGGCTTCAATCATTTCTTCCACGCGACACATGGCGACCAACCGGGCGACTTCATTTATTTTCAGGGCCATGCGTCGCCAGGCGTTTACGGTCGTGCGTTTCTTGAGGGACGTTTAACCCAGGAGCAGGTTGAGAATTTTCGCCATGAACTGCGGGGCAAGCCGGGACTATCGTCTTACCCGCACCCGTGGCTGATGCCGGACTTCTGGCGTTTTCCCACTGTTTCCATGGGACTGGGACCATTGAATGCCATCTACCAGGCGCGTTTCATGCGATATCTGGAACACAGAGGCGTTATTTCGGAAACGCCGCGCAAGGTCTGGGTTTTTGTGGGCGACGGCGAAACCGATGAGCCGGAAGCACTGGGCGCGCAACTCACGCTGGCCTCGAGAGAAAAACTGGACAACCTCATTTTTGTGATCAATTGCAACCTGCAGCGCCTGGACGGTCCAGTGCGAGGCAACGGAAAAATTATCAACGAACTGGAAGCAGCGTTCCGAGGAGCCAGATGGAATGTGATCAAGGTAATCTGGGGCTCCAACTGGGACCCGTTGCTGGCCAGGGACAAATCAGGAATGTTGCTCAAGCGCATGGAAGAGTGCGTTGACGGTGAATATCAGAGCTTCAAGGCGAAAGACGGGGCATTCGTCCGCAAGGAGTTTTTCGGAAAGTATCCGGAAACCCTGGAACTAGTGAAGGACATGACAGACGACGAGGTATGGCGTCTGCAGCGCGGCGGGCTTGATCCACAAAAGGTCTACAACGCCTACAAGCGAGCTGTAGACCACCGGGGCGGGCCGACAGTCATCCTGGCCAAGACCATCAAAGGCTACGGATTGGGTTCAGCCCAGGCGCGCAACGCCACCCACCAGGAAAAGAAGATGACAGATGAGGCGCTCACTGCATTTCGCAAGCGCTTCGAGATTCCGATTCCGGAAAGGGCCGCCAAAGAGGGCTCTCTCTACCGGCCGACTGATGACAGCCCCGAGATCATCTATCTGCAAGAGCGCCGGCGAGAACTAGGCGGTTACATACCTCGGCGGCAATCAGGCAAACTGGATTTTGAAATGCCTTCGCCGGATGTCTTTGCTGAATCCCTGGAAGGTTCAAAAGGCCGCGCCGTGTCTACGACTATGGGTTTCGTCAGCCTGTTGCGGCATCTGCTCAAAGAACCGAAAGTGGGCAAGCTGGTGGTTCCCATTGTTCCCGACGAGGCACGGACATTCGGGATGGAGTCCATCTTCCGGCAAGTGGGAATTTATGCGAATGAAGGACAGAAGTACAAACCACACGACCAGGACATGCTGCTCTACTACCGCGAAGAAAGAAACGGGCAGATTCTGGAGGAAGGAATCACGGAAGCCGGGTCCATGGCATCGTTCACCGCGGCCGGTACCGCGTATTCGAATTACCGGGTGCCCACGATACCCTTCTTTATTTTCTATTCGATGTTCGGCTTCCAGCGCGTGGGAGATCTGATCTGGGCATTTGCTGACGCCCGCGGAAAGGGTTTCCTGATGGGCGGTACTGCGGGACGCACCACCCTGCTGGGCGAAGGCCTGCAACATCAAGACGGACACAGCGTGGTGCTCTCCAGCGTGGTGCCCACGTGCGCGACTTACGATCCGGCTTATGTCTATGAAGTTGCTGTGATCGTGCAGGAAGGAATCCGGCGCATGTACCAGGAAGGCGAGGACCGCTTCTACTACATCATGCTCTACAACGAGGACTACCCAATGCCGCCGATGCCGGCAGGATGCGACGAGGGAATCCTGCGTGGCATCTACAAATTCAAAGCGGCGGAGAGCAAGAAAGCTGTGGTGCAACTCTTTGGCAGCGGCTCAATCCTGAATGAAGCAGTGCGCGCTCAAAGCATCCTGGCTGAAAAATACAATGTCCCGGCAGATGTGTGGAGCGTAACCAGCTACAACGAATTGCGTCGCGACGGATTGGCTGTGGAGCGTTGGAATCGCCTCCACCCGGCAGAACCTGCAAAGCAACCGTACATCTTGACCACGCTAAAAGACTCCGGCGCGGACGGACCGATCATTGCCGCCAGTGATTACATCAAGGCGGCGCCGGATCAGTTGGCGCCCTGGCTCGGCGGACGATTGACCTCACTGGGTACAGATGGCTTTGGGCGCAGTGACAATCGCCAGTATCTGCGTCGACATTTCGAGATCAACGCCGAGTCTATAGCAGCAGCAGCTCTGTCTCGCCTTGCACGTGAGGGCAAGTTCGATGCGAAGCGCGCGGAGAAAGCGATGAAGGAATTGGTAGATACAGAAAAGGTGGATCCGGCGCGGGCCTAGATCGCCATGCTGGCAGCCGCGAGAATTGAGTTCTCGTTTGCAATGAATGCAGCGTGATTCGCCCCTAGAATTGGGTAATTGGGTAATTGAAAATCAAAACCGAAACCGTTATAAGAACTGAGTCCTACGCGGCCTTACGCCTTTTTTGGTGAAGCTTTCTCTCTCCTGGCTCCGTCCATCAATTCATGTGCGGTTTGTTCTCCCACCGCATCGCCGATTTCCCGGAACATGGCTGCGGCCGATTGCAGAAACCCCTGACCTGTCGCCAGATTGAGTTTTCCCAGCTCCAGGAAGGCAAGAGCGCGTCCTTTCTTGTCAGTGGATTTTTCATAGAGAGTCGCTGCATCTTCTAAATGAGATTGTGCGGCACCCCAGTTTCTGGCGTCGAAGTAAATACGGCCCATGGCGAGGTGAGTTCCAGCTTGCAGTGAAACATTCTCGGCTTTTTGCGCAAGAGCCAGGGCCCTGCCATGCAGCTCCAGAGCGCGATCTAGTTCGCCCGCCGCGGAGTGCAGGCCGGCAATGCGATTGAGCACCATGGCCTGTCGGTCCAGTCGATTCAGGGTTTGCCAAAGTTCCAGCGCCCGGCCATAGTCGGCCAGTGCAGCCTGCTTATCTCCCAAGGCCATATCTGCCGCCGCGACATTCTCCAATGCCTGCGCCTCCCAGGAAGTAGCTTGAGCAGAACGAAAGAATGCAACCGCCAGGGTGAACTGTTTCTGCGCGTCGTCATAGCGCTTGAGAACGAGATTAACACCACCGAGATTGTTGATGGTCATTCCCTGCCCGAAAGCCTGGCCGAGAGAGCCGTATGTGCCCAGCGCCATGGCAAAGTACTCCAACGCCTTCTCATATTGACCGGCATCATGATAAGTGCCGCCCAGATTGTTCAAAACTGTGGCCTTGCGTTCCAAGTCCTGCAAGACGGAAAAGAATTCCAGGGCTTTAAGAAAATGCTCGGATGCCTTGGCGGTCTGGCGCCGGTCTTTATAGTGCGTGCCCAGGTTGTTCAGGGCAATTCCCTGCTTCCACGGATCACCCGCGCTTTGTGCAGCCTGCAGATGCTGCTTGAGCTGCTCCAGACTAGGTTTTGTCTCCTGCAACGGAAACTCCCCCTCTAAATTGCGCTAGTAAAGGTATGCTTCCGCGTCCGAAAGACGCAAGATTACTGAAAGATAGTTGGAGGGTTATCGCGGCGTCCACTGTGGATGTCCTGAGAGCAAGCCGTTCACCATCAGGATCTGATACGCGAGTACCAGCCCGAAGACCAGGCTAATCACGCCCGAAACCAGGCCCAGATGGCGGGAGAATCTCGCATTTTTTCCGGCCAGATGGAAAGCCGAAGCGATGCTCAGGGTGATCAGCATCATACCGGCGATGGTTCCAATCCCGAATACCAAAAGATAAGCCATGGCCCAATAAGGGTTGCGAATGGTGGCCAGCACCAGCAGCGCCACGGCCGCAGAGCCGGCCAGCCCATGCACGATTCCAATCACCAGCGGCCGCAGCGGCTGATACAGCCCACTCTTTCCCAAGGTTCGATCGAGCCATGCCACCGGCGTCTGCTCCAAAGAATGAGTATGCTGCTCAGGCTCATGCGCATGGCCATGCGTGTGAACGTAATCGCCGTGGCTGTGGTAATGAGAATGGACCAGCTTTGGGCTGCCATCCGACTGGACCGGCCTGGCCGGCATGGAACGCACAAACGCAGCCACATTCATCGCGCCGAGAAGGACCAGCATCAAGCCCACTGAGAGCTCCATGCTAAGCCCAAGACGGGGGGGAATCACCAAGCCGAAGAGGATGATGGCGGCGCCCACCACGAAGATGGTGAGGGTATGGCCCACGCCCCAGAAAATGCCAATCAGAGCAGATTTCTTGATATTGCGCTGCCGGCTCACGATGGTAGAAACGGCAATCACATGATCAGGATCGGTCGCGTGACGCATCCCGAGGAAAAAGCCCAGCGCGAGAATGGAAAGCAAGCTGATCATTTTGTTAACAAAGCAAGTCTTGGCAGAGTCTTTTCATACACGTCAGAAAGGCTCCGCAAGTTTTATCCAACGCGGAAATGGTAGAGCTGGCAGACGCACCCACGCCTATCGCTGTGCTTACTTTCTATATTAATTTAGTTTCAAATAACTTGTGCTTGGGTATTTTCGTTTGACTAACCTTCCTTGTCAGTGCACAATTACCTCCTTAATAGCAGGTTGGGACCGTTGTTTCGGCGTCTTCCCTCCCTCTCAAAGCAAGAATCGATGTGGGGTTCGACGCCGTACCCAAAGGATTTGTGCAGTCAACCAGCAAGAGAGCGCCGAAGCGGGCCGGAACCGCGGCGAGCTCCCCCTCACCCGACTCCCATCGTACTTTTCTGCTGCGCACTCTTGAGCAGTTGATGCTCTCCATCTCCGGCCCCGGACAAGAGTTCTTTCGCAGTCTGGTCAAGAATCTAGCCAGCGCTACGCAGGCAAAGCATGTGCTCCTGGGTGAAGTCAAGCCGGACGCGCCCGACATGGTGCGAACTCTGGCCGTCTGGTCTGGAGAAGACTTCGCCGACAATTTTGAGTACGCACTACGCGGGACACCCTGCGAAAGCGTCATCTCCCAGCGTGCCTGCTATTACCCTTCCGGAATTCAACAAGCTTTTCCTGAGGACCTGATCCTCGTCGATATGGGCGTGCATTCCTATCTTGGTGTTCCACTTCCGAACCGCGAAGGCAACAATATCGGCCTGCTGGTTCTCTTAAATGACCGGCCTCTTCCCGAGCCGGAGGTCGCGCGTCTTTTCGTGGAAGTATGCGCTATGGTGGCCGCAGCTCAGGTAGAAGTCCGGCAGGAACACAAGATCTCCCGTGCAGCTCAGAAATGGATGCGGGGGATCTTTCGTCAGGCACTCGATGGGGTTCAAGACCATGCCGTTTTCCAGCTGGATCTTCACGGAAACATAGCTGGATGGAATGCAAGCGCTGCTCGGGTCTATGGTTACAACGACAATGAGATTCTGAAACGTCCCATCAATTTGCTTTGGCCGCAACCGCAGCGGGCGGTTGAGTTACTGGAACGTGCCAGAACTTCGGGAACAGTAGAAATTCAGGAGAACCAGTCTCGCAAATCAGGCAGAATTTTCTTGGCCAATGTGCGACTGCAACTCTTTCATGGAATGAACGGTAAGCCGTTAGGCTTTGTCTGTGTCACGCGAGATCTGACATATCCAACTGTGCAGGAGCAGGGACGCCACATTGTTGAAATGCTGGCTTTTCGTGAACCGCTTGACAGAATTCTTGCAGCGCTCGCCGGCACTCTGGAAATGGTATTTCCGGACGCGCACTGTGCGATCATGCTCTCGTCCCGTGATGGAAAGAAGCTCACTTGTGCGGCTGCTCCGTCGTTGCCTCGAGGTTTCATAGAACTGCTGGAGTCACTACCCGTGGAAGGCCAGGGGAGCTGGTGCGCAACGGCGGTATCTCGCCGGCACGCCGTCACCAGTTCCAATTTCGCCCTCGATATGCTGTGGCCCGAGCTGCGTGAGACCGCTCTCAGCCACGACTTGCGCGCCTGCTGGTCCACTCCCATACTCTCGGCCACAGGTGGTGTTCTGGGAACCGTGGACCTTTATTATCCGCGAATGTTTTTGCCGGGAGAAACTGACGTGCAAATCATTGATCGCGTTGTCGGCGCTGCTTCGGTTGCCATCCAGCGGACCCTCAACGACCAAGCCAAAGCGGAAGCTGAACGGCAACGCCTTCACCTGATGCAAGACGTGATCTCGGCTGAAGAAGAGGAGCGCCGAAGGGTTGCCCGGGAACTGCATGACGGCACCGCGCAGACGCTCACTTCGCTGTTATTGCGACTGCGCGCTCTGCAGCATAATCCTGTGGCAAAAGAGTTTGAACAGGAGTTGGACCGGCTGCGATGCCTGACTTCCGACACGCTTACGGACCTCCGCCACATTCTCCATGGATTGTATCCGAGCGCCCTGGATGACTTCGGGCTGGCGCCGGCGCTGGAACGCTATGCGACGGAAGCGGGGAAGATGGCTAAGGTAAAGGTGAATTTTTTCAGTGAAGGCATGGCGAATGGCCGCCTGCCGCGGACCGTAGAAGCCGCAGTCTACCGCGCCGCCCAGGAAGCCGTGAATAATGCGGTGAAGCACGCGCAGGCGAAAAACATCCAGGTGTTTGTCAAACAGGAAAGGAACGGGCTTCGCGTAGCAGTCTCCGATGATGGCGTCGGCTTTAACCTGAAGGACGCGCTTAAGCCGGCGGCGACGGAGCAGCGGCTCGGGCTGGCGGGCATGCGCCACAGAATGGAAATGCTGGGTGGTTCCGTGGATATCGAAACGCGCGCCGGCGGAGGCACCACGGTCTCATTGCACATCCCCAAGCTGGATTCCCCTGAACTCGCATAAGAAAATTCGCGTGTTGCTGGCGGACGATCACTCGGTGGTCCGCACCGGACTGCGGACCCTTATTAACCAGCAAGCCGACATGGAAGTGGTGGGGGAAGCGCCGGACGCGGCCACTGTAATTACCGGTACAGGTCAACTCAAACCGGATGTAGTTCTGCTCGACCTCTCGATGCCCGGAGGCGGTGGGTTACGGGCCATCCCGAAAATTCGCGAAGCTTCCCGAACTACGCGCATCGTGATCCTGACCATGCACGATGATCCGGCCTATGTCCGCTCCGTGCTCTCTTCGGGCGGATGGGGTTACGTTCTCAAAAACTCTGCCGACATAGATGTGTTGCGCGCCATCCGCACCGTGCAGCGTGGCCGCCGTTTTGTGGATTCCACCATTGCCGCCAGCGTGCTTGGAGAGTTTGAGCAGGAGAATACTACGGCTCAACTCAGCGCCCGCGAGCTGGCTGTGCTGCGTTATCTCGCGGAAGGACACAGCTATCAGAAGATCGCCGACCGTCTTCACGTGAGTGTGAAAACAGTTGAGAGCTATCGGTCGCGAATTTCACAGAAACTCGGCTTCCGTACTCGAGCCGAACTGGTGCGGTACGCTCTCATGATGGGCCTTCTCTCTTCGGAAGATTCCCACCAGGGCCAGCCCTAGCAGCCCCTTCTGCTTTCGATTTGACTAACTACTAATTGCTAGAGCATTTTCATGATGAGTGTAGTCTCTCTGTTGGCGGTGCGATCCAAAATAGATTTAGCAATCAGCCGGGTCGCTACGCCGAGGGCGTAGGTCATAAAGGTCTCTAACTGCTGTCCTGCGTTTTGATCGTGTTGGCAATCGGGTCATCGGTGCATCGGGTCATCGGAAGAAACACCCAACACCTCGATGCGTTTGAGTATCTACTGATTCCAAACAGCTTAGCGAGCAGTCAGTGGAGAGCAGTCAGCCCAAACGTCTCAGGGTGAAGAGTGGCAGCATCGCTGGCATGGTTAAGAAATCGGTTTACGGTAATTATGAAAAGGCTCTAATTACCAATTGCCGCCTTTCTTGTAGGGGAAACCCCTGCATCTGCTCCAAAGTTCAGGAATCACCCCGCTTACCCCGACGCCTGATTCCCCGTAATCTTCTTCCGCAGTTGAGCACCTGTACCTAATGGCTGATGCCAGTCATTCGGAGGGACCCAGAAT
>DATDGH010000686.1:0-7150 GCA_036522215.1 Candidatus Angelobacter sp.
AGAGTGGGACCACATTACCTTTATTAACTCCGTGGGACTGGACCTGAAACGGATTGAGGCCATGCGGATGAACGCAAAAGGAATTATCGAGGAAGCGCCCGCGGACGAAATCTACATCAAGAGCGAAGCGAAAAAACCGGATCCGCTTTTCTCCTCTCTGGGCGTTACTGCTTACGTGCCCTTCTGGCTGGATCGTACTACCAAGGGGGCCATTGTGTTCTTTGACTTGCTTCCCCAGCGCGACGGTCTGGACCCCGGAGATCGTGAGTTGCTCAAACTGCTATGCGCTTACGCCGGCCCTTGCCTCACCCTCAGCCAAGCAAGGAAGGAGGCCTTGGAATGAGTACGACCATAAAAATGCCCTCAACTTTAGAAGCGGGAAACATGGTGAGTCAACTGCCATTGCGAGAGATTTATCTGCATCCCGGACAGATGCATGTTTCTAACCAACCTGCCCAAATTTCCATGATCCTGGGTTCTTGCGCAGGTGTGTGCGTTTATGACCGTTTGCGAGCCATGGGTGGGGCTACGCACTACATGCTGCCGGAGTGGGATGGATCGGGGCAGCCCTCCCCGCGTTATGGCGACGTGGCCATTGATGCGCTGCTCAAACAATTCCAGGCATATGGAAGCAAGCCCGGCGATCTGGAGGCCAGGATATTTGGGGGCGCGTGCATGTTTGAAGTTTTTCGCGGCAACGAGGGCGTGAACGACCACATTGGCGCCCGCAACGTCAATCTGGCCGTGGAGATCCTCTCCCGCCTTGGGATCGCCATTGTGGCCAAGGACACCGGGGGAGAAAACGGACGCAAGTTGAAGATGCAAAGCGATACCGGCATGGTGCTGGTCTCGCTCATCAGGAATTCATAATGGAAATCAAGCGCGATCTCATTTTGAAGAACTTTCTGGTTGAATCGGGAGAGGGTCTGGGTTTGATGGAGCAATCCATCCTGGAATTGGAGTCCCGTCCAGCCGACAGTGAGCTGATTCAAACCGTTTTTCGTGTAGTCCACACCATGAAAGGCAACGCCAGCCTTCTGGAAATAGAGAACCTTCTCAGTTTCTCCCACAGCGTGGAAGACTTTCTGGACACGGTGCGCGAGGGCAAACTTTCGGTGACTCCGGAGATCATCACGTTGCTGCTTCACCTGGTAGATGTTTTGCGGCAGATGGTTGCCGCGGCCGGAGAAGGCAAAGACGAGATGCCCTCAGTTGCAAAGGACACTCTTGCCAGGCTCTCTCGTTGTTCTAAGAATGGCGCAAAGACTGACAAGCCGAAGCCTGAAGACGCTTTACGGCCTGAGGCTGCAACCTTGACTGCCGGAATTTCCCTGAAGGACATGGCGCGTACTCTGCGCGTGGATATAGAAAAGCTGGACCGTTTATTGAATCTGGCCGGGGAAATTACCATCGCGCGCGGGCGCGTGGCGCAAATGCTGGATGAGGAGGGCGCAGTAAGCCTGGAAGACATTCGCGACGCGCACAGTTTTGCTGACACACTGCACTTCGAACTTCAGGACACGATTCTAAAGGCCCGCATGATCCCTATCGGACCTCTTTTCCACCAGTACATCCGCACGGTGCGCGATCTGGCAAAGTCTCTGGGCAAGACGGCCCAGCTTCGCATTGAAGGCGAGGACATCGAGGTGGATACATCTGTAACCGAGCACCTTAAGGACCCTCTCTTGCATATGGTGCGCAACGCTCTGGATCACGGCATTGAATCGCCTGCCCTGCGCAAGAAACGGGATAAGCCGCCTGCCGGAACCATCACGGTACGCGCTGCCCGCCAGGGCGGAAATATTGTCATCGAGGTTTGCGATGACGGCGCCGGACTAGACCGCCAAAAAATCCTTGAAGCGGCCCAGAAGAAAGGGCTGGTAACGGAAGCGGAAAAACTCTCGAACCACGGCGTGCACCAGTTGGTTTTTGAGCCTGGTCTCACCACCGTCAGCCATGTCAGCAATATGTCTGGACGGGGGGTGGGCATGGACATCGTCCGACGCAACGTGCAGGCGCTGCGCGGAACTGTGCAAATGATCAGCGAGGCAGGTGTGGGATCCACTGTGCGGATTCGGCTCCCGCTCACTGTGGCCATTATTGACGGTTTTGGCGTGGGTGTGGGCGATGAGACCTACGTCATTCCCGTGGACCAGGTGGTCGAGTGCATCGAATTGCAGCCGGAAGATAACGACCAGGCTCGAAAGGAAGGCATTTTGCAATTGCGCAATGAGCCGCTGCCTTTCTTTCATCTCAAAGACCATTTTGGGCTGCCGGGGAATCGTGTAGAACGGCAAAGCGTTGTAGTGGTGCAGCACGAGACCAGCCGTGCCGGCCTGGCCGTCAATGCGCTCTATGGCGCCACCCAGACCGTCATTAAGCCGTTGCCGGCCATCTTCAGAGATGTGCCCGGAGTTTCAGGTTCGGCCATTTTAGGAAATGGACGCGTAGCGCTGATTCTGGATGTTCCAGCGCTGCTCCGCGACTTCCGTGTTCAGGAGGCGCATGCAGTTTAAGGGCCTCTCAAAATCAGGCGTGCAGCACGCGACAATCGCAGCCTGGAAGCAATCCGAGCTGCCGCATTCGGTTTTGCAATGTTTTCCCGTGCCGACGGTGAGGCCCAACGGAAAGACAGAAGCGGACGAACACAGTTTTTTGCATTTCTAAAGGAGACAGCCCCGATGACCGGCGCGACAAAAGAAGCCGTAGAACAACAGCAGTATCTGTCCTTTCTCCTGGCCAAAGAGGAGTGCGCTATCAGCATCCTCAAAGTAAGGGAGATCATTGAGTACGACGCCGTCACCACCGTGCCCAAGATGCCGCAGTGGGTGCGGGGAGTGATCAACCTGCGCGGGGCCGTAGTGCCGGTAGTAGATCTGGCAGCAAAGTTCGACATGGAACAGAAACCGGTAAGCAAAACGACCTGCATCGTGATCGTGGAGACTCAGTTTGAGAATCAGGAAACCATAGTTGGATTAATCGTAGATGCTGTGAGCCAGGTCATGGAATTGTCCACAGACGACGTCCAGGCGGTGCCGGATTTCGGCACTCGGGTCAAGATGGATTACCTGATAGGCATGGCGCGATGCGGAAGGAAGTTCGCCCTGCTGCTGGATGTAGACAAGGTGCTGACGACCGAGGAACTGCATGACCTGAGCGAAGTTTCTGCCTATGCCGAGAACTCCCTGGCTCAAGAATTTGGCCGGGGGGAGGCGCCAGTACTGGACCTTGCAGAAGCTGGCGGAAACCAGGAACTCCGCTGATGATCACATGGGAGGAACCAGAAGTGACGCAAACTCATCTCAAAGACCATGAAGCCGGGCCGGATCGAGCGGCCCATTTCAAGAAAATCCTGCTGGTTGATGACTCCTCGACCTCGCGCATGGCCGCCCGGATGCTTTTCGCGCATCAAGAGTCGTATGTGCTTACCAGCGCCTGTGATGGCAAGGAGGGTGTGGAGAAAGCGATCGCTGAATTGCCCGATTTGATCCTTATGGACATTGAAATGCCCCGGATGAATGGAATTGAGGCCTGCAAGCTGCTGAAGCAAAATCAAGCGACAAAAAATATTCCCATTGTCCTCCTTACCATGCGAGGTGAAGACCCTTTTGTGCAGCAGGGTTATGCCAGCGGCTGCAGCGACTTCCTGGTGAAACCTGTGAACGAGCAAAAGTTGGCCAGCGTAATCAAAGCCCATCTCGGCTAATGAGTCCAAATTGGAAAGCAGCTTAAAACCCGCTTGCGCCAACCGCGCCGCCTCTGAGGTCTCCTCGTGGGTTTTTGACCCTGCTTCGCGCCAGATTTCGGAAGGCGATTTCCGGCGCTTCCAGCAACTGATCTACACCGATGCCGGGATATGGCTCGCTCGCGCCAAGACCCCGCTGCTCGTGGGCCGGCTAGCCAGGCGCCTACGCCATTATGGTTTGAAATCTTTTCGGCAGTATTACGATCTTGTGGTCAATTCGCCGGAAGAACGCATCCAGATGCTCAACGCCATCTCTACCAATGAAACCCATTTTTTCCGCGAACCGCAGCACTTCGAATTGCTAAGGTCCTCCATCTTTCCTCGATGGAAACTTGAGGCCGCCACAGGCAGCCGCAAGCGTAAGATTCGTGTGTGGAGCGCCGGGTGTTCTACCGGCCAGGAACCTTACTCCCTGGCCATGGTTCTCCTGGACCATTTTTCTGCGGCCTCCGGCTGGCAGATTGAAATTATGGCCACAGACATCTCTACCCGCGCCCTGGAAATTGCTGGCAAGGCAATCTGGCCGGCGGAAAAGGCTGCTGAAATTCCCCGCCCCTATCTGAAGACATTTATGCTGCGGGGAATCGCGGACCAGGACGGCAGGATCAAAGCGGGACCGGAAATTCGCTCCCTCATCCAATTCTTTCGTTTGAATCTCAATGAGCGCGCATATCCCCTGGCCGGCAAATTCGACCTGATCTTCTGCAGGAATGTCCTGATCTATTTTGACCTGAACAGCCGCGAGCGGGCGCACCGCCGCCTGGCCAACTTTCTTGCTCCCGACGGTTATTTCTTTGTCGGACACGCTGAAACCCTGCACACCATGAGTAGTTCTCTTGCCACGGTTATCCCCACGGTTTACACGGGGAAACATGACCGGGAAGACAATGCCGAGCAATAATCGCCCCTTTCCCATTCAGGTACTCGTGGTGGATGACTCCGCGGTCGTGCGGCAAGTCATGCAGGCCATCCTCTCCCAGGAACCTGACATGGCGGTGACAGTAGCCGCCGATCCTTTGATCGCCATGAAGAAGATGAAGCAGGTTCGTCCTCATGTTGTGCTCCTCGACCTGGAAATGCCCAGAATGGATGGTCTGACTTTTCTGCGCAAGATCATGGCGGAAGATCCCATTCCGACGCTGGTTTGTTCAGGAGTTGCGGGCAAGGGCACCGAAAACGCGTTGTGGGCGCTGGACGAAGGCGCGTTGGGCATTGTGACAAAACCCAAGATCGGAGTTGGCAATTTTCTTCATGACTCCGCCCTCATGCTCATTGACATGGTTAAGGCCGCGGCACAGGCACGAGTAAGGCAGCGAGATTCATTTCCCAGGATCTCCATGACTCCCCCTATGATCTCGATTCCAGCCGCCCGTCCGGCGATGGCAGGGACCCAAACCATCGTGGCTATGGGAGCATCTACTGGCGGCACAGAGGCACTCACGGAGGTGCTCACGGCCCTGCCGCCTGACGCTCCGGGAATCGTGATTGTCCAGCACATGCCGGAATTCTTTACTGCCGCTTTTGCTAACCGGCTCAATGGCCTATGCCGGATTGAAGTCAAAGAAGGGGCCCAGGGTGAACGCGTGGTTTCAGGGCGTGCCATCATTGCCCCCGGCAACCGCCATCTCTCAGTGGTCCGCCGGGAAGACTCGTTTCAAATCGACATTACAGACGGCCCTCTGGTTTCGCGTCATCGTCCAAGCGTGGACGTGCTCTTCCGCTCGGTTGCATCCAGCGCCGGCGCAAATGCCCTGGGGGTCATTCTCACCGGCATGGGCGACGATGGGGCATCGGGAATGCTCGATATCAAGCGCGCCGGAGGCTCTACGGTGGCCCAGGATGAGGAGACCTGCGTGGTTTTTGGAATGCCGCAGAAAGCCATTTCCACTGGGGCCGTTGATTCTGTGGCGCCACTCTCCCGCATTTCCGAGCTGATTCTGAGTTGGGCACGTCAGGACGCCTGGCACAACTAAGCCATTTTTGTCCGCCACCGGCTTCACCAGGTTGAATAGTGGGCGACCCTGCTGGATGGCTGGTGAAAGGCTATCGTTTACCGGCCCATCTAAAAAACCAATTCAACACCCGCATCCGCTCTTATCTCGCAGGAGTTGGCGGCTAGAGCTGTCCATTTGGCCATTATCACGCCTGTCCAGATTCCCATTTTAGGTTAGCCCATACGAACCAAGATTGAACGGTCATTAAATTTCTTTAATTCCATTTTGGAACCATCACTGGATATTAATGGATATTAATTGAACAAAACTTATTTACATTTCGTCCGTCTTATTCAATGATCCGCAACACAAGCAGTTTACGCATTATTTGTTGAGCAGGTTCCCCCATGCAGAGAAAGCTCAGTTGCGCGGCCGGCTTTTCCAAAGATCCCAGAAGGCCTCGATCTGCGAAAACCACGCCGGCCTTTTCCACTAACAGCGAACAATGCATTGCCCCTGCCCTTATGCCTTCTGAATCGAAGCCATTTTGAAGGAGTTTGTTATGTCACTACCGATTGGTTCTGCACCTTATATTCCCGCTCTCCGCAAAATGAATGTCCGTTATCACTGGCGGCCGGTCATTTTGAGTTTGTGGGCAGTCATCTTGCTGAGTGTGTTCTGGTTCGGCTCGCGTTATCCCCAACTGTTCAGTAAAGCGGCGCATGTGGGACAAGTCCTGCCCAGCATGACCTACAGCCATGAATTCATGCGGGTAGGGGCGAGTGCTCCCCTTTGGGAACGTATTCTCAGCAGCACCATCAGCTGGCTTGATGGCATGAAAATCGGCATGACCTTCGGCGTGCTCTTCGGAGCGTTCCTGCAAACAGTGCTGCTCTACTATCCACTCAAGGTCGGCAAGAATCTTTACCTCAACTCCGTCAAGGGCGCGCTCGTAGGCATTCCTGCAGGCGTCTGCGCCAATTGCTCGGTACCGGTGGCTTGCGGTATAACCCGGGGCAAAGGACGGGTAGAAGTGGCCCTGGGCTTTTTGTTTAGCTCGCCTAATTTCAATCTCGTCGTCATGACTATGACCTTTGCTGCGCTGCCACTGGGGATGGCGCTCACCAAATACGCAATCCTGTTATTTGTGATTGTGGTTGGCGTTCCCTTGATCATCCGCTGGCTTGAGCGCAAAAAATCGTTCGCAGTATTCACTTCTGACAGTGAAGGCGAACACTGCGCCGTCACGCCATCCCCGAGACAGGCTCGTGATGAGCATTTCTTAACCGTGCTCCGCGAACTGGGAAAAGTGTATGGCAAGCATGTCTGGATGTTGCTGAAGCTCACAATTGCGCTCATGCTGCTGGGCAGTGTCCTGTCCGCCGTGGTGCTGGTGCTGGCGCCGTGGAACACCCTGCTATCCAGCGTAACTCCGCTGCGCATGGCGGCGGCCAGCCTGCTTTCCGTATTC
>DATDGH010000687.1:0-4761 GCA_036522215.1 Candidatus Angelobacter sp.
AACATTGTTGTCGCGCGCAAAAATTGACACCGCATTGTGCGATTTGATAATTGCCTGTCGATGCAGATCGTTCGAATCGTAAATAAAGGCTTCTGCTAGGCTCTTCACGGCCGGTAAATCCGCGGGTGTAGTTTTCTGAAGGAAGTCCTGAAGCCACAAATCCGAGTGACGAGCTCTGAGCATGGCAGCCAGCAGAGTAACTGCCTGCCCCGCTTCGCTTGATGGGTTTGCTACCGCATCAACCAGCCAACCGCGCAATGCAATGCTTTGGTATTCTTCAAGGCTGTTGAGGATCGCAGGGTTGGAAAGGTGAGTCAAGAAGTAGGAAGGTGTCTCATGACCTTGCTCTGCTTTGGGCGGCAGCCGGCCTTTAAGGTCCTTCAGGTGGTTCTGCGCTTCTCTGGCCCACTCGCTGTCTTTATCCAATAACAAATACTGCACCCAGGTATTAACCGCAAGGTCGAGCATTTCTGATTTTTCGTATGCCGTCGCCAGGTCAAACAAAGCAGCGGCCTTGATCTGTGCATCGTTAGTCTTCGAATTTTTTATGACGTCGTTCAGCAGATCTATCGTTTTTATAAGCACGGGTCGATCGTGGTCGGCGCGCATCTCTTTTTCGAAATATGCCGTAGCCAGATCAACTTTTAAGCCAGGATTGTCCGGCTGGCGGTTGAGTGCCTTTTCAAAAGCATCTATTGCTTCGTCAATGCTCCTCGATCCTCCTTGTAACAAGTCGATGCGTCCTTCCACCTGCAACCATTGCGGCTTGAGATCGCCGGAACTGTTCTTTTGCTTCAAAAGTGCCTCGGCTTCAACGAGTGAAGCCGGCACGGATTTCCAATCGCCGCTGTCACCCGTGCCTTTGACCACCGGCACCGGATTAAACTTGCCGTACAGGGCATTGGGCAATCGCATCTCGATCGTTCTGCGTTCTGAATACGCCGAGGCTACCAGGTCCTGTGCTTTACTCAGGTCGTCGTGATGGAAAAAGGTGTACAGGCCAAAGGCAGCTGCCACGAGGGCAACGGCGGCGGTCGCCAGTCTGGGCCAGAAGCCGGCGAGGAACGACCAGCCCTGCTTTTCTTCGGCAGGCTTAATGTACTGGCGCACAAATTTTTTCTGCCATCCTGGCTTGGAGCTCGCAAGTTGTTGTAGCAGGGCTGCATCTTCTTCTTCCAGGGATTCAGAAAACTCCCGCAGGTAACGGCTGAGCAGGGGTCCGCAATAATTGCAATGGGCGGCATGTTCGGTGGTCGCTGCGACGTTTTCCGAAGGGCCAATTCCGGCAGCCAATTCCTGCAATGTCTCTTCATCTGGACAGCCCGGATACGGTGTATTCCTCATCCGATCACCCTCCAGGAGGCCAAGACGACTACGCTCCGCGTCCAGCACGCGACCCAGACAGGGTTCGCAATCCGCAATGTGGGCCTCAAGCCGTAGACGTTGCGCGTCAGGATTATTTGCAATCCCGTCCTGACTTACATAATTCTCGATCTGCGCATTTGTTAGGTGGTCCGTTGCTTGATTCACCGTTTGCTCTGCCTCCAACCAGTAGTAACGTTACAGCTCGGTTCGGTCCTCATCTGTGGATAATTTTCAGCAGTGAGGACAGCAGGAGGGCGGAGTGATAAGCGTCTGCCCGGATGGGCGGCTCTGGCAACCCTTCGAGCATGGGGTCACCGGAATGAAGCCCAGCCTCAGGTCGTCCAACATCTTCTCTTACCCTCATTTATTCATAACGTAACGGATCCGGTAAAGCCTAAGGCATTTTCAGTAGTGGGTCATTTTAGACGAAACCGACCCGCTACTGAGAATCAGCGTGTAGCGATTCGATCGGGAATCGCGGGTCCCAGCCCAGGACTTTAAGTCCTGGGTGAGGCCGCGTTACGGCCGAGTCCGGCAGACGTTCATCGCGGTAGCGATGAAATCTTTGACCTTCCTGCCTCAGTTCAGATGCAGCGTGCCTTGGCGATGCGCACCAGCCGCAAAAGCGTGTTCTCCACCGCTTTTACAGTCAGAGGATACAGACCGGAAATCTCCTTAGCCGTGAGGCCATACCGGTAGTAGAGCAGGAACATGGCCAGATCACGTCTATAGTCCGCCTCAGCGCTGAGCAATTTCTGCAAACAAGTAGTGAGTTTATGCACCAGGGCCTCTGTCTCCACGCTCCTGGTGAACGTCTCGGTTTTCAGGGCCTCCGGGCCAACCTCTTCCAGGTCTTCTTCTACCCGCGTAGGCGGATATTTGCGGAAGTGGTCCTGGACAACGTTGGAAGCCACGACTTTTAGAAATCCGCGAAAGGAGTTTTCGTGCAGCCAGCGAAACCCGTGCATGGCCCTGCAGTTGTTGTCACAAATCTTTCGCAGCGATGATTGAACCAGATCGTCCACCAGGTTTCCCGTGGGCCGCGTCCACCGCCGGATGGTCTTCGCGACCACTCTAGCCAGAAGCGGTTGAAACCTGTGCAAAAATTCCGCCCATGGGTCTGTGCCCATGCTTTGCAGGCAATTTTCCACCAGCTCCCGGTCTGAAAGCTCTGCCCAGTTCATCTTTGCCGATGCTCAGGAATTCTATATTAGTCGTGAGCTAAGAATGGATATTTGACGCCTTTTTGAGGTACAACATTTTTTCGGGGGAGTTGCGGCGCTGTGATCAAACCCATGTATTTGCTGGCGGACAGCCAGATATTGTTCTGGAAGGACCAGGATCGCTTGTTTATAGAGAAGATTCGTGAGCAACTGGATTCGCCAAATCCCACGGCGGCCTATCTCGGCGCCTCCAACGGTGACGCCCCGGAGTTTTATCGCTTGTTTCAGGCGGCCATGGAAGGAATCGGATTGCACTCCTGCCGCATGATCCCGTCCATTCCTTCCGAAGAAGACACAAAATTCCTGGCTGCCGCCGACCTGGTGCTCCTTGCCGGCGGCGATGTGGAGCGGGGCTGGAATGCCTTCCAGAACCACGGAATCAAAGACATGATTGTGCAAAAACGCTACGACGGCACGGTGTTGATCGGGGTTTCCGCGGGCGCGGTACAGTTAGGGTTGGGCGCGCTGCTGGAATCTTCGACGATGAGAAAGCTCTTGCTGTTTCAGTTTGCTCCTTTCTATGTAGGCGCGCACGAAGAGGAGGCGGAATGGTGGGACCTGCGGGCCCTGGTGAACCTGGCGGGCGATAGCGCCCGGGGCATTGGCATTCCGGCGGGCGGAGGGATGATTTACAGTCCCGATGGGTCCCTGGAACCAGTGCGCAAAGCTCTGACTGAATTCCAAAGGCAAGGCGACAAGATGACTGAAAATCTGCTGTTACCGGAATCAGCCGACTAGCCTTTTGAAGGTGGTTTGAATTTTCGATCCTCGGGCTTCAAGGCGTTGTATTCGGCGGTTTTTCCTCTGGGAATGCTCAGAGATTTCCACTCGTTCTTGCGCATTTGCTTTCCTAAGTAGACGATTTGCCCGACGTGATAGGCATAATGGGCGAGTGAGCGGTTGATGGCTTGCACCGTGGAATGCGGTTCACCGCGGATGTACACTGTGCGCGTGAGGTCCGCTGCCTGAAGGCCAGCCAATGCCTCAAAGAGGCGGGCCCAACCGTCTTCCCAGTACCGCATCAAGTGTTCACGTGTGGCGCCCGGATCCAGCTCAAATTCCTGGTCGCGATTGCGGTCCGGCTTCTCGCCATCGGTGGTCATGAAATCCGTCCAGCGTGAGCGCAGGTTCCCGCTGATGTGCTTGACAATCACAGCCACACTGTTCGATTCCTGGTCCGGTGCGTAAAAGAATTCCTCCTCCTGGAGTTGGACAACTGCTGCTTCCGCCAGCCGCTTGTAACCGCGAAAATTACGCCGCACTTCGTCCAGGTACGCCTCCGCAAGCGCGTTCTCTTCTGCCATTTTTGACTCTCCTACGGAGGATAGCTTACAGGTTACAGGGAACAGAGAACAGAATAGGTTACAGGCCATAGGCCACAGGGAATCGAGGCAAGCCGGTTCTCTTCCGTTGACCCGAAGCATCGAGGCTTCGGCTAGTTTCTCCTATCTGCGCCCATCTGCGCTGATCTGCGGCGGAAGGGGTTTTGATTTTGGTTTTGAGCTAAGGGCCAAAAGCCAGGGGCCAAGGGCTGCGTTTGTGCCCCCTGTGACCTGTAACCTGTCCCGTGATTTTTCGCTTGACATATTGTACTAATGTTATATAACAATAATTGTATATGACAGCGAAACACGCCGCCGCCGATTCTGCCCGGACGTTCCAGTTCAGGCTGGACCTGCGCAGCGGTGTGCCCGTCTACCGTCAGTTGATCGACCAGGTACGAGCGGGAATGGCATCGGGAACGCTGGCTGCGGGAGACCAGCTTCCAACGGTGCGGCAGCTGGCGGTGGACCTGGCCATTAATCCCAACACCGTCCTGCGCGCCTACCGTGAGCTGGAGTTGGGTGGACTGCTGGAGACCCAGCAGGGTACAGGCACATTCATCACGGAACGAAAGCCCCGCCGCGACGATGTGGAGAGGGAACGCCAGCTCAACCAGTTGGTAGGCGAGTTTCTGGCCCGTGCCGGGGCCTCCGGATTCACCCTAGAAGAGTTATTGAAGGAATTGCGTGAGCTTGCGCACGATCAGGCTCCAAGGAGATGACCATGATTTTCAGAACACCCATCGGAGAGAGAGTTGACACCTCAGCCTTCAACAGCGTTGCCATTGCAGCGTTTGTGATCAGTATTGGCGCGGGTGGAATAGCTACAGTCGTAACCCGGAACAACATTC
>DATDGH010000688.1:0-9338 GCA_036522215.1 Candidatus Angelobacter sp.
GACGGAAGAATGGCAGTTGTTCGCCGCAGCAGGATCTTTAGCGGTGGAGTATATATCGTTCTGTTCTTTGCTGCTCTGACCCTGGCTGACTATGTGCTGGGACCACTCTGTATCAAATTTTGGCCCAACATTCCTTCTGGAACCTACCAGACCGAAATCGAGCGCGCGTATTTATTCGGGATCAACAGCCTTGCTCTTTTCCTAACGTTTCTTCCGTTCGCCAGGGTTACGGCGACACGCGAGATAGATGGCCCATTCATGGCGATGTCGTGGGTAGCATCTCCGATTGCGGTCGGCGTTTACTATCTTCTTCTGATCAGAGACCACAGCTCCCCGCCGCTCTATAAACTTTTTGCCACTGACTTGGGAGAGTTGGAGTGGCTTTTGGTGAATGTGATTACTGCGTTGCTGCCTGTTGCTTGCTGGTTGGCAGTTTTTCTTGCTTCTCGATATCGAAGGCCTTTTTTGCGGTCGGCCTAGCCAGAGCAGGAAACTGAGTCCACGCCATCGGTCTGTTGCTCTGCCGCATTCCATAGTTCGACATCCGGCACTGCCCCCAAGAGGGCGGCCCAGGCTTTTTCCTTCCTGTTTCTGTCCCGCACGAGACTCGAAGGGAGAAAACCTTCACACCGTCACAACCTCAAGAGCCTGGTTGTGTTAGCACGCCGCCTTCGGCGTCGGGTGATCGAATGGTTGCGCGTGCTGTCCCGGCATGCCGGTGATATCCTGCTTGGGTCTTTTTCAGGGGGAGAGGAAGCGAGGCAGGATGACCGAGGCCTGGAGTGAGTGGGTGGGCCACATTCTGGACGGTGGGTATCGCCTGCAAAAGTACCTTGGTGGTTCAGACGAAAGTGCTATATTCCTCACCGAGCGCCGGGGAAACGGATCTCTGCAGGCAGCAATCAAACTGGTTCCCGCAGATGCCGATGCAGAGCTACGTCTGTCGCGTTGGCAAAAGGCACAAACACTATCTCATCCTCACCTGATTCAGATTTTTGATACCGGGCGCGGTCAAATCGGCGACACCGAAGTGCTCTTTGTTGTGATGGAGTACGCCGAAGAGAACCTGGCCCAGATCGTTCCTGAGCGTCCACTGGCGGCAGAAGAAGTACGTGAGATGCTCTGGCCGGCTCTGGATGTCCTGGCCTACCTCCACGGACAGGAGCTAATCCACGGTCGCCTCAAACCGGCAAACATCCTGGCTATCAACGACCAACTGAAACTCGCCAGTGATGGCATCTGCAGGGAAGGGGAATCAATTTCCAAAGCCAGGCAACGAAGCGTCTACGACCCACCTGAGCAGGGAAGCGCAACCTGCTCACCCGCTGCGGACATCTGGTCACTAGGCATGACGCTGGCTGAAGTACTGACACAGCGCATACCCACGTGGGACCAGCAGAAGCAGGTCGACCCGGCACTGCCCGAGAGTTTGCCCGAACCCTTTTCAGACATTGCGCGTGGCTGCCTGCGTCACGATCCTGCGCGCCGCTGGACCCTTGCCGACATTGCTATTCGATTGCAGCCCGATTCCTCTCCTCTTGCGCCGCCGCAGCCGACTGTGATTCCTGCACCGCCTCCGGTCACTGCGACGGCGTCGAGAAGGCGACGTTCTGCTTTTCCATTGATTGCTGCGGTGGTGGTGGCCGTACTGCTGGCAGGATGGGCCATGCTTGGCCGTCAAAAGAGCGGGGACTTCTCGGCGAAGCGCAGTGACGGACAAAAGATTTCCGGCGGCAGTCCAGCCGCGCCGGTATCTCCGAGTAAGCCGTCGCCGGTTACATCTCGACCTGAAGGTCGAGCCACGGCAACGAATCGCAAGCCGGTGCAGGACGAAGTTGTTCATCAGCCCCTGCCCAATGTCTCGCAAGCGGCCAGGGACACCATTCAGGGAACCATCAGGGTGGGCGTAAGGCTGACGGTAGACAGCGCCGGCAATGTGGTGGCGTCAGAGCTTGATGCCCCAGGTCCAAGCCAATACTTTGCCCGGCTGGCCCTGCAAGCCGCACAGGGCTGGAAATTTGCGCCGAGCAGCCAGGATGACAGGCGAAGCTATATCGTGCGTTTTCAGTTTACGGATCATGACACTAAGGCTTCCGCGGTAAGAGCCGGGCAATAGGCAAGCATGGACTGAGTTTTTTCATTTTGATAAGTGGTGTGCTCCATCAAGCGAACGGAAACACAAGGTCCCCTTTTGAGAATATAAGGGGTAGGGATCCCTCTCTTCGTTCGGGATAAACTTCAAAACTTCAAAAACCTTCAAAACCTTTATTCATGCCTCAGTGCCACCATGGGATTTACACGTGCCGCGCGCCTTGCCGGCAGATAGCTGGCCATAATACAGGCGACCACGAGCAGCAGCGTTGCCAGGACCAGCGTAATGGGATCGCGGGCAGAAAGGCCGTAGAGTTGACTCGAAATCAGACGTCCCATGCCGAGGGCGGCAGGAATTCCCAGCACAACTCCGATTGTGACCACCAGCAATGACTCGCGCATCACCATGCGCAGCACGTCGTAGGCTTGCGCGCCGATGGCCATGCGAACGCCGATTTCCCGCGTGCGGCGGCAGACGTTGTACGCCATCACGCCATAGAGGCCGATGGATGCCAGAACCAGGGCAAGCAGGCCAAAAAAGCCGGAGAGTTGAGCAATGGCGCGGGCATCATGCGCTGAATCGCTCACGCGTTGTGACAGGCTGGTGATTCCGAAAACCGGAATCTTGCTGTCGAGCTCGGTAATCGCCCGCCGCAGAGACTGGGAAAGTGCGTTAGGATCACCCGCTACGCGCACGTTCAGCTCACTCCCATAGGCATACGGTGGTGCGTCCTTGGCCGGTTTGGTTTCGAACGGTTCCTGAAGCAACGGGATGAAGGCCAGGGGCGGAGTCTTCTCCTCCAGCGAGTTGTACTTTGAGTTCTTGACCACGCCCACAATTAGCATACCCGGCGGCTTAAACGGTGCTCCCAGCCTGAAGTGGTGACCGATGGGGCTTTGGCCGGGGAAATAGCGTTCGGCAAAGGCCTGGTTTACAACGGTGACGTGGGGAGCCTCCTGGATATCATCGCTGCTGATGTCACGCCCTTCCAGGAGAGTCATGCCATTGGTCTGGAGATAGTTCCAGGTGACGTGATGGTGCTGAACATTCATAACCTCATTCGGCTTCTGAGTGTAGCCTTCGATGGAAATATTCGATGTGCTATTGCTGCCGCCGAGCATTCCCGCATCGGCCAGCGCCGCGGAGCGCACTCCGGGAAGGGCCACCACGCGCTCGATCAATCGGGTGTAGAGCTGGGGAACATCATCCTTGTGATAACCCGCAGCGGCCAGGTCTAACCGGCAAGTCAGCACCTGGTCCGGGATAAATCCCAGGTCCTGCTCTACCAGGTTGCGCAGGCTGCCAACAAACAGTCCGGCCACCATCAGCAGCGACAGCGAAACCACAACCTGGCTACTGACCAGCAGCTTGGCCGGCGTCAACCGTGACAGGCCGGCGCCACTGGTTCCACTTCGGAACTGATCTTTGAGAACACTGTTCAGATCAACTTTGGTGCTGTGGAAGGCTGGAGCCAGACCAAAAACGATGCCGCTAAGCAGCGAGACAGCAAAGGCGAAGGCCAGTACCCGAAAGTCAGGTTTGAAGCTGAAAGATGCAGGCGTTATTCCAAAGACCACGGTTGAGAGCAGCCTGGTGGTCCATGCTGCCAGCGCAAGGCCGGCTAGTCCGCCAATCCCGGCGAGCAGTACGCTTTCTGTCAGCAGTTGACGCATCACCCGTCCGCGCTTGGCACCCATGGCCAGGCGGACCCCCATCTCACGCTGCCGCGCAGTCGCTCGCGCCAGCAGCAAATTCGCGGTGTTGAGGCAGGTGATGATGAGCACCAGAATCACCAGCACGGCTAGCACGCGCAAGCGCGGAGAGAGGCGATCGCGCAGACCGGAAATCCCGGTTGAGCCGGCAACCAGTTCGACTTGGGACTCGCGAATGTGCCGCTCATCCTCCGATGAGAGCTTGCTTCCCTGGAGGCTGGACATCATTTGCTGGAGTTGAGAGGTGAGAACGGTTGCAATGGAGCGAACGTCTGTTCCGGGCTTCAGCCTCCCCATCACATCCAGCCAGTAGACGTGGTCGTCTTTCAGCCAACTTTCTTTTTCCATGAGGAATGGCTGCTGGTTTAACGGAAACCAGAAGTCTGGCGGTTGCGAGTTCAGCTTCACGCCGTAAAACTCCGGCGGAGTCACTCCTACGATCGTGAACGCCGCGCCGTCAATCAACAGCGTTTTTCCCACGACCTGCGGATCGCACCCCAGACGTTCGGTCCAGTAGTGATAGCTTACTACTGTGACCGGAGCGGGCTTGTCCGGCAGATCATCCTCTGCAACCAGCACCCGCCCCAAAACGGCGTTGACGCCGAGCACATGGAAGAAGTTGCCATCCACCAGGTTGCTTTCAAAGCGGCGCGGCTGCTCGCTCGATTTTGGTATGGACACGCGGACAGCGACCGTCGGACTGGACATGGCCGTCAAACCATCAAACAGCGACTGGTTCCGCTCCCGAAACTGCTCGAAGAAATGATAGGAATAGATTTTGACGCTGCCTGTGAGCAAACCCCCGCTGGATGTCGAGTATCCCTGGTCGTTACCAAAAAAGAAAAGTTGCTCCGGGTGGTCCACCGGCAGAGACCGCAGCATGAGGCCGTTGATCAGCGTGAACACAGCAGTGTTGGCCCCGATCCCAAGCGCCAGAGTGATGAGCAAAATCGCCGTGGTAGACCGCGATTTTGCCATCATACGGAAGGCAAAGCGCACATCCTGGAACAGGTTTTCGAAAAACGCCAGGCCATTAGCTTCGCGGCATTCCTCTTTCACCTGGGCGACTCCCCCAAATTCCAATCGCGCCCGGCGCAGAGCTTCTGCTTCCGCGACTCCGCTGCGGCGCAGGTCGTCCACGTAGCTTTCGATATGGAAATGAAGCTCATCGTCCATGGCATTTTCCACGCGCGAGCGGCGGAAGAGGCCGCGCCACCAGGAGCGCAGGCGGGGCATGATCATGCTTCCTCCGGCGAGGTCTTCAGAATGCCCGCAATCACGTCTGCCATGCGGTTCCATTGTTCCGTCTCTGTCTGTAATCGGCGCTTGCCCGCCCTGGTGAGGTGGTAATACCGGGCTTTGCGGTTGTTTTCTGATTTACCCCACTCACTGGTGATCCATCCCTGATGCTCCAGGCGATAGAGTGCGGGGTAGAGCGAACCCTGCTGGATCTCCAGCCGGTCTTTGGAAATCTGCTGGATGCGCAGCAGGACGCCGTATCCGTGGAGCGGCCCCAGGGAGATGGCCTTGAGGATAAGCATCTCCAGGGTGCCCTGCAAAAGCTCAACTTGTTGGTCGATTGGCCTTCTCCTAGTACATCTAGGAATGTAAATCATGGACTCCTAGAGCGTCAAGGAAAGAATTGGTAATCGGGTAATTTCTAATCGGGTAAATTGAAAAACAAGCCCCCGACCTCTTTTACGGCAAATGCTCCAGTGTGGCGACGCGCAGCACGTGCAGCGGCTGGGGGCCGCTGGAACCCGGCAGGTTCGCCAGGGTTCCTGCCACCTCTTCGAGCAGCGTGCCGTACTCGATCTTATGGGTACGAATGGAGACCCATATGTCGCCCATGTAGTCACTGCGTCCTGTAACCGTGACCGGGCCGCTGTTGATGCTGAAGGTATTGAGCAATGCTTCGTAATGGACGAGAAGGCAATCTTCTCCATGACGCTGGCCTATGCCGGTCCACGTAAGTTCGATGCGACGGTTGGTGAAGGTGCCGGCGCCGGCCAGCGGCACATCGCCGGATTCCGCCGCAAGCGGCTGGTTCAGGTGCAGCTTATCCAGATTGTGGCGAATCAGACTATCAAACATCAATTCATCCCATACCAGGTTCTTCTCGTCGGTCGCCGTTTGAGGGAAGTCGTGGAAGAAGTCAGCAGTAGTTGTCTTTTGGGAATCGGCGCGAGTATAGTGCAGACCTTCCATGAACTTCTGATGTTCGATGGAGTTCACAGCTTGTGCGTGACCGCTGCTCTGGCCCACAGTGACACTGGTCCACTGCAGCTCCTCTCCTTTTGCAATGAAGTCGCCGGTCATTGCAGTGAAGTCGCCGGTCACCACATGTGAATTGGCCTCCGCGCCTTGCGGGCCGAGAATGTTGTATTCCGTTGTGAGCCGGTATTTCCATGGTCCGCTGGCTTGCACAGTAGCCGGCGGGACGCTTCCGGAGAGCAATTGTGAGCACGAGGGTGGCGCGGCGTGGCGCGCTCCGGTGGCAAGCAATGTCAACACTGCGACGGCGGCAAACATTTTCATAATCATCTCCTTGGGATCTTTGTGGCCAGCGGCCTGGCTCCTCCAGAACTTCGCTGAAGTTTTTTCGATTCTCTTATGGCCCAGCGCGCCAGCGACTGATAACCCCGAAGCCCGGAATGGAGCGCGAGCAGGGCGCCCGCCGGGTAATCTGCTGTGGAAACGCGAATAAACTGCGTGAGCTTCGCTGCGTATTGCTGCGCTGCGCGGCCCATGGCGGAAAGGAAAGGATCCAGCGCAGCAGCTTCGCCAAGCAGATGATGAAAAGAGAGGCGCAGCATAACCTCATCGAGCCGACAGGCGATTTGTTCTTCGTTCACGGGCTGCGAGAGCCAGTTCTTCAGCTCAGCGCTGCCTTTTGTGGTAAGGCGGTAAGCGACCCTTCGACGGCGGCTCGCTCGATCGGCCATCGGCCTAATCCATCCCCGACGTGTGAGCCGCCGCAATGCGGGATAGATGGAGCCGGGGCTGTCACTGTAGTGGCGCATGGGGGTCTCAGTGAGGATTCTGCGCAAGTCGTAGCCGGAACACTGCCGGTGCTCAATAAGGCCCAGGAGACAATATTCCAGAGGCGATGCCCACATAGTACGTTACGTACTATACCCCTCTGGAGTTGACCGAGTCAAGAAGATGTCTGTCCAGCGAAGTTCTGTACTGTTCAAGAATTCAGAACGGTCGAGGAGTGCGTGTAGCTCCAACCAGGTGAGGTCCGAGGGCCACCTCGTGCAAGGAATCGGCAACCGGGATTGACTGCATTCCCAAATGCTGCGCGATGGCCGCACCCAGATGCCGGCGGCTGTTTTGCAGAAAGCCCAGATGTACTGAAGTGAATGCTTCTGGCTCTAAGCGGTAGAGCGCCAGAACTCCGACAACGCGACCGCCATCTTGCAAAGGAACAGCGAGTGCCGAGCGCAGAACCACGCTCGCCTGCATTTGCCGCGTGTATCCTGGTTCTACGGTCGGATTTCCATTCACAATGGAGTTGCCGGTCTCTGCCACCCAGCCCACCAGCCCTTCTCCTGACGGCACGCGCAAGGCTGAAAGCTGCCTCATATTTTCTCCCAAAATAAAATTGGGAATCAGCACATCATTGCTGAGAACGAATACAGCGATGGCGTCGAAGGGAATCAGGTGTCGCAGGCGAACGGCTGCGGCGGAAACGGTTTCGTTGAAGTTGAGTGCTTCGTCCGGGCGCGAAGAGAACATATCGAATGTGTCATGGCTTTCGTTGTGGTTCAACGTGGAAAACTCAGCAGGTGGGGTAGAGGGCACGGCAAAGCCGGCATCTGGAGCGGCCCCGCGACTGACTTTCACGTCCACGGAGAGCGTGGGACGTTCCTGAGGCTCTTGCGAGCGCGCCAGTTGTTCCAGCTCCACGTAGCGGTTCTTGAGCGCCGCGACCACTCTGGGATCGAATGCCTTGCCCGATTCTCGTTCCACATGGGCCATAGCTTCATCCAGAGGCAAAGCCCGCCGGTATTGGCGGTCTGAAGCCAGGGCGTCAAGGCAGTCCACGGCCGACAGGATGCGGGCGCCGATGGGAATGGTGTCACCGGCCAAACCGTCGGGATAGCCGCTGCCGTCCCATTTCTCGTGGTGCGAATGCACGATGTCGGCTACGGGGTAAGGGAATCTCACTTGCTCCAGGATCTCCGCGCCGACGATGGGGTGAATCTTCATTTTGTCGAATTCTTCCGGAGTTAGCTTTCCCGGTTTGGAAATGATGTGTTCAGGCACAGCCAACTTGCCGATATCGTGCAGGACGGAGGCAGCCTGCAGGGCTTCACTTTCCAGCGCTGACAATCCAAGATCCTTCGCCAGCTCGGAAGCGTAAACGCGCACTCTCTGAAGGTGGTCACCGGTTGTATGGTCTTTGGCTTCAATGGCGAGCGCCAGGGTCTCAATGGTGCGCACGTGCAATGACGCGATCTCCTCCAAGTGGATTCTTTCATCTTCCCAGCGGTCGGCTTGCAAACGATAGGATCGGACAACCGTGTACAAAGCAGGCAAGACCAAAATTGACATCTCCCAGCCTGCGACTCGATTTAACAATTGGATGACTCCAGCAATCGCAGTCCCGACCATGTAATAAGGGAAAGTCCAATATGCGGTGAGCCATTCCTTGCGGATGGAGGTTCCACCAGCCAGAGCCACCACGGTGGCAACAGAAATGCTATTTAACAGGGAATAAACCACTGCAGCGAGACAAAGAGCCAGCGGAGGTTTGCCATGAAAGACGCGATTGAAGAAAAAGGCATAGGTCCAATACGCTGCCGTAATGGCAACCGCAATCTGGCTGAGGTTGAAGGCAAAATGAATGATGCCGAGTCGTTTCCTGGTGCGCCAAAAAGTCTGTACGACAGAAGCCACGGCGCTCAATGCCAGTGTCTCCGAGAGCGTCATGCTGCAGACGCCGACCAGAAAAAAAACATCGTTCACGGACACGGTCCCTTCCAGTCCGGGCAGAACCGTCTTCAAGGCCGAGGCTAGCGCCGTCAGTGCCAGGTACGAAATGAACATCAGCCCATTACTGCTGTGCCAGGGAAGCATGCCCGTGGCAAAGCAGAGAGCACCCGCTGTCCACATGAAGAACAAAAAGAGCCGTGCTCGAATTGGCAGCTCCGCCATGCTAGACTCGCGCCTTTCTAAACACACTGCGCCTCACGGCGCACAACCTCATTTTTGGGCATGAACGGGATTGCCGGAAGATTACCTTAGTACTTTCTGACTTGCACCCCAAGAAATCGGCCGCTTTGATGCTATAAACCGCGTCTTTTACGTGACTTGACACTTGTGACAGCTTGTCCCCGGCCTGTGACAAGTTGTCTTTTGGCAGATGCTCACATTGAGTGACCCTAATGATTTTTAAGGAGTTACTTAAGTACTCAGACGGGGTCGTGGCGCGATTGATCCGCGCCCGGAAAGCGGGCTCCCCTCTGATCGTCATCCCGACCGCACCAAGCGTGCCGTCGTGCTCGAAGCTGTCAAGGTGTGGCCTG
>DATDGH010000689.1:0-8244 GCA_036522215.1 Candidatus Angelobacter sp.
GGACTTGTTGACCTGTCCTAATTGATCTGTCCCCGCCGAATCGAGTTGCTATCTTTTCTCCTTGACACAGAGAAAGTGTATAGAGTATACATACACATGACATTCAATGTTCCTCGCCATCAATACCAATGATGACCGTCCGATCTACCAACAGGTGGCTGACGGTATTAAGGAGTTGATCGCACGAGGGAAACTGGAAGAGGGTGTGGTGCTGCCGCCGGTGCGGCAACTGGCGGCTGACCTGGGCGTGAACCTCAACACCATCGCGATTGCCTACCGCGAACTGCAGAAGGAAGGCTTGATCACAGTCAAGCACGGCTCGGGTTCGGTGGTGGCATCGCGAACCAGTACGGAACGCAGCCCGGACGAGTTGTTGCGACCTCTGCGGACAGCACTAACCCAGATGGTGCTAGCTGGTTGGCCGGAAGGGAAGATCCTGAAATTTGTCATGAGCGAGTTGAACACCGTGGGAAAAGGAAACAAGTAAATGTCAGTGCAATGGCTTGCCATAATTTACTACCTGCTGCTGTGGGGCAGTGCGCGCGCCCGTGGCATCTATCGCCGCTGGAACCAGCCTTTCCTGCGCGGGCCGGAATGGTTTTTCGATGTCCAGGTGAAGCCCGGTTTTTACGCCGGCCCGGGGCGAAAGATTCTGCATCGCTACTGGATGCGGATCTTCGTTTCCCTGGTCATTGAGATACCTCTGGGCATCGTGATTTTTGCCTCCGGCCATCTGGGCTATCTGTTGCCGCTGATGCTGGTGATGGTGGCATTTATTCACGCGTTTCACATGTTCGCCGTTGACATGGCGCAGCGGCAGGCACAGCCCTTTGCCGTGGACGAACCGCAGCAACCGGTGGCCACTCTGGCTCTGTCCCTGAAGACCCGCAGGCTGCGGGACTATACCGATCCCCGCGTAGAGTGGGCCATTGGTTTGTCCCTGGTCGTTTCCTTTGCCTTGCTGGTGCGCTATTACTTTTCGGCGCCGGAGCACCACAATTTTCGCATGGTATTCGCCGACGCAATTTTCTGGCTGTACGCGCAACTCGGTTTTTTGCTGGCCAAGCAGATCGTTGTCAACTGGCGCACGCCGATTCCACAATCGCAGGTGGAAGAACACCTGGCAGCGCGCGAAGGGACGCGGAAACTCTACGTCAAGGTGTGCGATCGCGGACGCCTCCTGCTGGCCTTTGCCACCTTGTGCTGGCCATTTTTGCTGAGCGCACCCTCGGCCACGCGTGAGAGCACCGCCATTATCTGGCTCTCAGGGTTCCTTGTCATCGGGGCAGTGATGGGCATCTGGCAGGAGGTGAGGAGAAAGAGGATGTTGGCGGTAACTCTCCGCGCCCGGCCGGTCAAACTTCCGGATCTTCTGGGCCAGTCAGAAGCGCTGCGATGGCCGGTGTGCTATCAGCCTTCTGCTCCCATGGCAGTCCTGAAAGGTATACATGGTTATTCGCTGAACCTGGCCAACCAACTCACGCAGTTGGGAGCCGCCTACGTGGCTGGACTGGTCGTTCTGCTGGGTGTACTGCGGCTAGTCCAGTGAACCGGGAAAAAATCTAAGAACATCATCGGACGAAGGAGAAACTCGATGAAAACGAGACAGGGAATCTGCGTCTTTATGGTCTGCTTTTTGTTGCTGGCTTGCCGGCTGAACGCGACGGCCCAAAAAGCGGATACCAATCAATCCGTCCCCGCGGCTGCGGGCGCGACGCCACAAGATCCCAGCGGCGTCACGGGCGAATGGCAAGGCATGATCAGTCGCTTCAATCTTCTGATCAAGATTGAGCAGGCATCCGGCGGAGGCCTCGCCGGCAGGCTCACCATCGTTAATCAGAACAACATTACGGTTCCGTTCAGCAAGGTATCCTTGACAGCGGAAAAAGTCCTGCGCCTGGAAGTGGGCAACGGTGCGGTTGTGATTGAAGGAAAACTCAACGACGGCGGGACGGAGATCAACGGCACATGGCAGGAGAGCGGAAATGCTGCGCCCCTGGTTTTGCGGCGTCCGGGCGCGTCCGCGTCCGCGTTCACGTTGAAACCCCGCACCATCGGACGTGTTGCGCTTCAGCCCTGCCGCAGCGCAGACGGCAATACGGAAGGCTTGTGCGGCAAGTATGAAGTCTATGAAAACCGGCAATCGCAGAGCGGGAGGAAAATTGCCCTCAATATCATGGTGCTGCCGGCCATCAGTGACAAGCCGGCCCCTGATCCGTTCTTCGCTCTGGCCGGCGGTCCCGGACAGAGCGCGGTGGAGGCCTTTCCGCTCTCAGGTTTCGTTGGCAAAGTGCGGCAGCATCGAGATGTAGTCCTGGTGGACCAGAGAGGCACGGGCGCATCCAATCCGCTGCCGTGCGAGTTGCGTGATCCTAAAGATGCGCAGTCATTCTTTGGTGAGTATGTTCCCATGGACAAGGTGCGTGGCTGCCGCGCAGAACTGGAGAAGAAGGCCGACCTGACCCAGTACACCACATCCATTTTTGCCGATGACCTGGATGAGGTCCGCCGGGCCATGGGTTATGGGAAGATCAATATCATCGGCGGTTCTTACGGCTCACGCTCGGCGCTGGTGTATCTGCGCCAGCATGAAGACCAGGTACGTACCATTACTCTGGAGGGGATCGCGCCTCCGGATTACCGGGTGATGCTGGCTTTTCCCCGCGCCATCCAGGGTTCTGTGGATGGGGTGATCGATCTCTGCGCGGCCGAGGATGCGTGCGATAAGGGTTTTCCCAATTTGAAAAAGGAATTCCAGGAGCTGGTAGACCGCCTGGACAAATCTCCGGCGCATTTCGAAGTCGACACTCCGAGCGGGAAACAGGCCATCATCCTTTCGCGCGGCGCATTTGTCGCTAACCTGCGCCCGTTCCTGTACGTTCCCGCACTGGTGAGCCAGTTTCCCTTTGTGGTCCATCGTGCCTATCAGGGCGATTGGAGCATCTTTGGAGCTCTTGCGGTGGCGCTCAGGAGCGAACTTGAGAAAGTAATAAACCGGGGCATGAGTCTTTCTGTCATCTGCTCCGAAGATGTTCCGGGAATAACCGACGCGGTCATTCAGCGGGAAACCCACGGCACCTACCTGGGAGACTACCAGGTGCGCATGTACCGGAAAGCCTGCCAGGAGTGGCCGCACCGGACCGTTCCTCGCGACTTTCATGCTTCTGTACACTCGGCGGTACCGGCGCTCCTGATTTCGGGCGCTCTTGATCCGGCCACGCCACCTTCCCGGTCCGAGCAGGCGGCGCATGACCTGAGCAACAGCCGCAGGATCATCGTCAAGGAGGGAACCCATGGTACCGGTTCTCCCTGTATTGACGGCCTCATCTCGCAGTTCGTAGATCAAGGTTCCGGCGCAGGACTGGATGCTTCGTGTGCAGATGCCATTCATCTGCCGCCGTTCCAGGGAACAGCCCCAGCCACCGGCAAGGCCGGGTTGAACAATCTGTGATTCTTGGGCAAGCAAATTGGTAGCATGCGCAATCGGGTCATCGGGTCGTCGGGTCATCGGTTCATCGGAAGAAAAACCCAATGCCTTGATAACGCTAAGTGCCTTGTTGGTGGTAAAGCCTTTAGCGAGCAATGAATAAAGAGTCACAGGCCAGGGAAAGCAAAACCTAAACCCCTAGGGAACAGAAGGAGCAACACTAAACCGCCGCTGCAGGTCGCAGAGAGCGCAAAGGAACCCCAATCCACCACGGAGACACTGAGGCACTGAGGCACGGAGAAAGGCAGAATTGGGAAAGCAAAAACAACCGAAAAACTTTTACCACTGAGGACACTGAGGAGCTCAGAGGAACCAAACCATAGGGAACAGGGGACAAAAAGCCAGCACCAAGATCCTTTCGCCGCGGATTCACGCTGAAAGGCGCAGATGGGTAAAACCAGCGGAGTTTACTTTCTAGTAAACAATCGCGAAAATGAGGGCAAAGGCCGTAAGGCTGCGGATGTCGTTGATTTGTCAGGGAGTTGCGGTCGCAAAAGGCCTTTTAAAGGCCTTTTTACCTTGTGCCCTTTTGCGGGTAAAGCAGCATTTGGCCCACGGCACGCCGGGGTCTTCGACAATTAGCACTTGGCAATTGGGCTAGAGCTGGGGCCCAAGAGCAAAGGCGAACCAACAGCAAACATGTTAGCCGCAGATTGATCTGACTTGATCTCCAAGGCGCGATAAACGAGGTTACAGGGCCACAGCCTCGCCACCGGTAGACCGGATTGAACAAGCTGTGACTTTTAGGCGAACGAAAAAACTTAAAGATCGTGGGCCACGCGAGGCAGCTTGGAAGACGGTAGGGATCCCTCGCTCCGCTCGGGATAAACTACATCGCAAGTTACAGGCCAAAGGTGAACAGGTCACAGAAAAACGAAAAGCAACCCCAAAACCAGCAACCACCAAAACCCTCATCGCAAGCTGATGGATATAACCAGCAGTGTCTTCAATTGGAGGCATTTTTACATAGAGGGGGGTGATTCCGTACAAACGCTAGAACCTACGCCAAAAGGGCGAAAACCGCTCGCGGAACGCCGAGCGGAACGCGATTCCTAGCGGCTAGGAAAACCTTTTTAGTTAGCCGCGAATCCACGGCACGCCCCACGGCTCGCCGGGGCAGGCGGGACAGGTTGAGGCGAACGGACGCGAATCGGGAAGGAGTTGGTAACTTCGCAAGTTGGTAACTTGGTAATTTGAAATCAAAGGTCAAGGCACACTTCTCCCGATGCACGCGCGATCCTGTTAACGCGCGTGCATACACTTCTCCCACCCCGCTCGCTCATTCACTAGCGCTCACCTTGGGTTAAAACCCAAGGCTTCCACCAATATTCAGTTGTCAAAGATCAAAATACTACGGCAGCCCCTAGGGGCTCCATCTTCAGTAGAACATATCTTTAACTACGTTGTCAAGCGGAAGTAATATTTGTTAGATATGTTGTTAATAGATATGAGGGAGGGAGGCGGGGAGCGCCAGCTTCCTCCGTGCCGCCCCCTACGGGGCTCACTCACATCTTCGCATTCTCCCAGCGCTTACGCGCAGGGCTCAGTAGATTCCGCCCCTGCCGGGGCTTGATTTTCCAAGCTCCTTGCAGGCTCGAATTCCTTAAGTTAACGGTATTGGGGGACGCCCACCACGACCCCACCCCTCCGCGCCAAAGTGCCGTGTCACAACCACCCGTCACGCGAAACGCGCAAATCCAATTCCCTTGTGCCAGGCGCTGGTAGCAGTTCAAGGAATGGGCCGGATGGTGTTGATACCCTGCGAGGCGGCGTTTCAGGCAGGGGCAGCGCAGGCTTTAGCGGATCTCCAGAACGGAGCCGAGCCCGGCATACAGAAACGACTGATCAAAAACCTGCCTGAATTTCGCAAGAGCTGGTTCTCCGGTACAGTGGCCAGGAGCAATTCGATCCACTTTCCACCGGTCATGGAGCACATTGACAAGACGCTCGATTTCGGCGTCGCTAGCCTTGACCAAATGAAGACCTCCAACCAGGGTGTGGATATGCGGATCCACCGCGGAACTTGCGGTGAGAATTTCCTCGATCCCGGAATGGGAGCATCCGACGACAACAATCAGTCCGTGCGGAGTTTCGATAGCAAGGGTCAGCTCTCGAAGCTCGAGCGTCCCCGGTGTCCTGGAGACGGTCGGGATCAGGAAAATTCCCGGCGCGACTTCCGTTCGAATATCGATGGGCGCGAAATTTGCCCCGGGCCAGGGACTACCTGACGAAAACGCTTCCGGCTGGGCGCCGTTGAAATAGCGCATTTTGCCCGGTAATGAGTCAACGCTCTTGTAAAAGCCCTGCGGGAGTGTACTGCCAAATACTCCGAATGGTTCGGCTGGGACGTAGATTCTTACCTTGGGATTGACGTGCAGAAGATGGTTCAGGCCGCTGGTGTGATCTCCATGGCGGTGGGAGATCACGACAAAGTCCAAGCTCTTGAGGTCGATGTGAAGGGCTTTGACATTGGCGGCAAAGATATCGGCGTTGTTGCCGGTATCGAAGAGAATTCTCTTCCCGGAATATTCGACCAGGGCTGAGAATCCCCAATCGGTCTTCAGGTTGGACGCCCCCCCAAAAGCGTCATACAGAATGGTGACCTGGGCGGCTGCGCGAGCCGGGAGCATGGCAGTGAGAACCAGAGTCAGGCAAGACAGAGTGCGGAGCAGCGCGAGTAGCAGGTTCATGGTTTCTAATCCACCTTCGCGCACAAATTAGAGTACAATTGCTGCTCGCACAAGCGATATCCTGCGGCGATTTATGCGTGCCGCACTTTGTCGTAATCGAACGCCGTGGCTACCGACATGCGTCTCGCTCTCGTTCATCCCTCTCGGGCCACGCATTTACAATCCGCCACTCCCGAAGGAACGGTGCGCCTCGAGGGTTGGAAGCAGATCGCGGCCTACCTCCATCGTGACGTGCGAACCGTGCAGCGCTGGGAACGGACAGAACAACTTCCAGTGCATCGCCAGTTGCACCTCAAACTGAGTACCGTGCATGGCCTCAAACCGGAACTTGAGCGGTGGTTGGAGCATCGCAGCAGGGCAGTCAGCCAGAGAGCAACAGCGACGAAGATCATCGCGGTTCGCTACTTCGAGAATCTAAGCGACCGCAAGAAGAAGGACGACTATTTCTGCGATGGATTCGTCGAAGATCTGATTACGAGTCTCTCTAAGCTTGAGGGAATCCGTGTGCTGTCGCGGTCGGCGATGGCGAGATTTCGCAACAGTGCACTTGACGCTCACTCTGTGGGGAAGGAACTGAGAGCTTCGCATCTAGTGGAGGGTAGCCTGCGGCGTTCGGGCAACCATCTACGCATCAACGCACAATTGGTGGATGCATGCACTGGTCACTGCCTTTGGGCGGAACGCTTCGATCGAAACGCCACAGAAGCACTGGACGTTCAGGGCAAGATTGCAGAAGGCATTTCTTCGGTTCTGCAGCTTACTGCAAAAAGGCCGGCAGCGCCGTGGGCAAGATTTCACACGCAAAACCCGCAGGCATATGACCTTTATCTAAAAGGCCGGCATGTGTTTCATCAATTCAGCCGGACGAGCTTCCAAAGAGCCCGAGAACTGTTTCGGCGGGCGATAGCCGCTGATCCCAGTTTCGCACTTGCGCACGCAGGTTTTGCCGATTGTTGTTCGTACCTTTATCTGTATTGGGAACCGACATCAGCCAACTTGAAAGCCTCCGACTCAGCCAGCAGCAAGGCCAACACCTTGGGTCCGGGACTAGCCGAAGCGCATGCTTCGCGGGCAGTGTCACTGTCCACTCTGCGCAATTACCCCGATGCAGAAAAAGAATTTCAAACGGCCATCACGCTTGATCCCGATTTCTTTGAGGCTCAGTACTTCTTCGGACGAGCGTTCCTGGCCCAGGGAAAGCTCCAACAAGCCCTAGGACCACTGCGGGCCGCATGTAGAGTGCGCCCGGAGGACTATCAGGCGCCTGCGCTTCTGGGCATGGCGTACAGCGGCCTGGGACGGAAGCCGGCTGCTGCAGGCGCCTACCAGCGATCGCTCGAGGTTGCCGGAGAGCAGCTCTCGGTCAATCCTGGGGATGCACGTGCGTTGTACCTGGGAGCGGTCTCTTTAGCTCGTTTAGGGCAGAAAAGAAGAGCATTGGCCTGGGCACAACGAGCTTTGGATTTGGACGGGCAAGACTCCGCCACCCTCTACAACGTTGCCTGCGTTTATGCGGTGTTGGACCGACCCAATGCCGCCCTGAAGTGCTTAAGGAAAGTTGTGCGTTCAGGATGGCGCAAGGAGTGGATCAGAAACGATTCGGATTTGATTAGCCTGCGGAATCTCAAGGAATTTAGAGCGTTGACGTCGTGAAGAAGTGGCTGATAGGGATGGAACCGTTGTTGCTACGCCCAGGGCGTAGTTCATAAATGCCTCTACTTGCTAGCCGGCGTTTTGGTCGTGTTGGCAATCGGGTCACCACCACCCCAGCGCGCAACAGCGGGAGCGCCGGGGACCCCGGTCATCGGGTCACCAGCACCCGCAACGGGAAACGCGCGTCGGGGACCCCATGATCGGAAGAAAAACCTAAGACCCGATGCGTTAAGTGCCCACTGATTTAGGCTGGCCCGAAACCGAAGTCAGAGTGCCAGTTATATCCGGTCTCTTTTTGGATGTTCTTTGCACTTTCTCCACAACGCACGTCTGAGGTGCATCACGGCTAAGACCCATCTTTAATTAGCCAGTGGGGAACGCTACGAGTTTACGAGGCCGCTTTCCGACTCAATC
>DATDGH010000690.1:0-2153 GCA_036522215.1 Candidatus Angelobacter sp.
GGGTCTGTTTCGTGGCAATTGTTTTAGGAGATTGATCCAATCAGATTTCATCGTCGAGAGCCAGAGTGTCCATGATCTGTTTACCGGTCTTCCAGGCGGCATCCCAATCTGACTCGGGGCTCTCGAAAATTAAGTAGTACAGCGTGTTTGTCCTGGGATTGGTGTGATTTCCCCCCTTCCTGGAACCGCGAAGCGTCCTCTTACGTATTCCCAGTAGAAAATCATTCGGGGAGGTCTGCGGATGAGAGTCAAAATCATCTCCGTCGTGGCCGATATGCTTACCGGATTGGCGGCCTTTTTCCTGTTCATCCTTGGTGATGCCTTCATTCATCTGGCCGCTGACCTACGCATTTGTATCGTCAGTCTTGCTGTTCTGCATCTCGGTGCTGGCTTCTTGCGTGGGCAAGGCCGCCCTGGAAACGTCTGGCTGAAAGGACTCTTAGTGAGTTCTGGCAGCTCGCTCGTTCTGCTCAGTCTGTTATGGGGCCAGTTGTTACATCCCATCGTCGTCATGCTCTTGGTGATCGCGAATCTGTCCACCATCTGCGGTGTGCGCGCCCGCCGTCTCTGGCTGCGTTCCGCAAGCAGAGCAGCCCTGATGCTCCTTGTTCCTCTTACCGCACTTGCTTCAGTGGTCGTGACCGCCATCCCTGGCCTTGCCACCTGGATCGCGACTCGTCAGATGAGTGCTGCCGCTCCCCTCTTTTCGATCAGGAAACTCGACGGCACGGTGGTGAATTCAGCGGAATTTCGGGGCCGCGTGGTCGTCCTGGATTACTGGGCCACTTGGTGCCCGGCCTGTCGGCGGGAGATGCCAGAACTTGAGAAGCTCTACCGGCGATACCAGGGAAACTCGCGGGTCAGCTTCTGGGCCGTTGATGTGCAGGATGGCGGGGAGACCCCGGAAAAGGCCCGAGCCTATATGCAGAACGCGGGCTACACTCTGCCGATTGCCTTAGGCGGCGAGACGTCCAGCGAAGGACTACTCAAACTGGAAGGCTTCCCTTCGCTGGTGATTATCGACACCCTCGGGCGGGTACGTCTGATCCATACCGGCTATGATCGCTCCGAACAGTTCCAAACTAGGCTCTCCGGGGAGATTGACGCCTTGCTCGCCGAGCGGCCCTGAACGCTTCGGGTGCAGGCGCAATCGACTGTTTCACTCCAGTGAAAAGGGACGCAGCTTCATTGAATTCAAACTGCGCAGAACCAGATCAAACCCTAACTGTTGCAAAATCCCTATTACGCTCAAAATTCCCAATCGCCACCAGTTTTTGTGCCCGACAAGTGGAGTGGTAACACCGTCCGCAAGGTCGAGTTCAAGCTTTTACAACTCATTCCTTCTTCTCGTCGTTCTCATCCCGCGGGGAATTGCGTGCTACGGCGCCGTTGGATATCCGCAGAAAATAACGCAGTTCAGGCTGTCCCCTTCCCCCTTCCCTTCCCCCTGATTGGGAATGCTTCCTGTTGTGCCGCCCCTCCAGGGCTCACTCACGTCTTCGCTTTTTCCCAGCGCTTACGCGCAGCTCATGAAAATCGGTCGCGGTTACGCGAACCAAGAGCGCGCCTTTCGGCGCGGAAACGGTCCTCCACCCCGCCACACGAAGCGTGCGTCGGGGACCCCGCAATACCGTTCACTTAACGTGAAATTGAATCTCGTTGGTTACGTCTCGCGATCGCCCTGGTTGAATGCTTCCAGCCAGGCTCCACATGGATGCCCCGCAGGCGTATCCGGGAATGGTGTTTGCGCGGTGGACGACAACGACAGGAAGAGCAACAAGGCGAACAGTTTGGCGAAACGCATAGTCATGAGACGCATGGCGCGTTCCATTGTAATCAGAAGAGCCAATGCGCAATCGGGTCATCGGGTCGTCGGGTCATCGGTTCATCGGAAGAAAACCCAATGCCTTGATAACGCTAAGTGCCTTGTTGATGGTAAAGCCTTTAGCGAGCAATGAATAAAGAGTCACAGGTCAGCCTCAAGCGGCTTTCTGCAGTGAGGCGCCTACGCGAGCAAGGAGGTCGCCTTTGGTGAAGGGTTTTGGCAGCAAGGCGGTCTCTGCTTCCAACACGCCATGCTGGGACAACAGCTTGCCGGCATGGCCCGACATGTAGAGCACATTCAGGTCAGGACGATGGGCCTTGAGTTGAGC
>DATDGH010000691.1:0-2208 GCA_036522215.1 Candidatus Angelobacter sp.
ATTGTTGTTCAGCACCTGGCTGGCGGTCATGGTCATATGCGCATCCTGCGCAATGGCAATTCCACCACCGTTCCCAGCCTGGCCCACGTCCACCACCGAGTTCCCCTGAATAATGCTGTTGCTGATCGTCGCGCCGCCCCCGCCGGCGGGTGTGACAAAGTTGAAAATCACCAGCCCCCCGCCGCCACCCTGCGTCGTACTGCAATTCTTAAGCGTCACGTTCGTCAGCGTCAGCGTGGCCGTGCCGTTCGTACCCGTGTCAAACTCCATGCAGCCGCCGTCACCGTCCTCGCTGTTGGAGCCGTTGTTTACGCCGTTTTGTATCGTCAGATTGGAAATGCTCGCCGTAGCAGCGGTGATCTGCTGAATGTCCTCGTTGACCGACATCACCATGTCGACCGTGGAGCCGGCAGGAGTGGGAGTCCCCCACGTAATAATCGTGGTGCTTTGATTCGCGCCAACGATGTTTACCGAGTCGTTGACGTTTAACGTTCCAGTCCTGGCGTCTTCGGCGGGAATCCCAGGTTCAGCTACAGTTCTGCCGAGCGTCAGCGCATAGGTTCCGGCAGGAACCATAATGGTGTCCGTGCCCGCCGCGGCATTGGCCTCCACCACTGCCTCGCGTAAGCTGCATTCGTTCGGCGTCGCCGCCGCGCACGCTCCTGCATTCAACGTGTCATTGGTCGTGTTCACCGTGAACGTCGGATCCGGAATCGGCATGACCAGCGAAGGCGCAATCTCGCCCTGATGCAAGGCAATCACCCCAGGCCGTCCGTCTACGTTAATCCGCATCGGCAATGCCGCAACGGGCGAGCCTGAGTACGGCCGCAAAGAAATCTGCCCTGGAAGAAACGTCTGCGCTCCCGCTGGCAAATCGGGATGGGAGATCAGCGTCAGTTGCCCCGAAAACGCATTCAGCACCATCACGTCGTCTGCGCCGTTCGAAGCGACGCGTGTGCGAAAGAGCAGAGGCGCCTGTCCGGCTCCCACGGACGCCGCGCCGGGAAAACTCTCCGCAACTCTCCAACCATTCGCTGGGAACGACTTCACGGGAACAAACGCCGGAGCCGGTTGGTGGTTGATCTTGGCTTTACGAATGGCCTGAAATTCGGAAGCTGTGTAGACGCGGGGATCAAACTCATTGCGCACGGCAATCTGTACGCTGCCGTCCGGCGCTACCAGAGCGATCTGCAATGAACCGGTACGGTCATAAATGAATGAACCCAAATCGAAGGCCCGCACCGTTACCGGCAAAGACACCGCCGACAGTTGCATCGTCGAAGACCGCAAAATCTGAATCTGGCCACCGGTGAGAAACGCTACGTCCATGCTCGGATCGTTGAAATCGCCAAAAACAATGTTCGAAGCCGGAGCCGTCAGCGGGTACTGGGCCAACGCCGCCAGGCCCTGCCCTATCCACACATAAACCGCCAGCGAATAACTTCTCCCCGCACCTGACATGCCCACAATCAAAGCCGGAGTGTGGCTGCTGCCCAGCTCACCGCTGGCCAGACTATTGACTCCGCCCGGCAGACTCACCGCTTCTGGGCTCGCAAAATTCCCTTTGCCATCCGCAGGAAAGATGTACAGCGTATTGCCGCCCTTGGAGGCCACCACTAAATCCTTGTTGCCGCTGCCGCTGAAGTTTCCTAAAGCTAGAAAATCCGGGCTTACCGGAACTTGAAACGTCTTGGCTTCCAATAGAAATGGTGAAGGAAATTTACCCTGGCCGATGGCCTGAAAAGATGCGTCACTCTGGGGCGCGAAAGCATCCATGTTGCCGCGATGGATGCTGATAACACCTCCAGTTGGCGTACGATAGCCCACCACCAAGTCATCAAAACCGTCTGCATCGAGGTCGCCTGACGCCAGGGAAACCGGCTGGCCCTGACCCAGTCCGGCCAAGGCGGACGAATCCGCTGGTTGCATCCCTTGCCCAGCGCTGAGGGTCACAGCCACATGCTGTACCGGAAGCGGCTGATTCTCTTGCAGCCAAATCCTGGGGCCGGTGGTTGGGCCGGCAACATTTTGCGCAGCCGCTGGCCCGGCGGCAAACATCGGCAAATTAAGAAATGCCAATAAAAAAACGAGGACAGACACGAAAACCAGCGAACGACGGCATTGCAAAACCCTTCTGGGCACGGGTTACTCCTTCACCTGATGTCAGGCATGAAAACTGTTTAAACAGCAAACAGCCACCATCCCGGT
>DATDGH010000692.1:0-2623 GCA_036522215.1 Candidatus Angelobacter sp.
AGTCCAGAGTCAATTTTTTGGTACCGCAGGGACTACGCCGGCGCTCGCGGGCAGGGTTGTGGAATTGCAAGCCCGGGTCAGCTTCTAAAGGTTTTGCTACGTGCCTTAGCAAAACGGTAGTGGGTCAGGAAACTGGCCCACTACCGTTGTATTACCGTCTATGTCTTTTTAGTTTACCTCGAAGCGAAGCGAGAGGTCCCTATCGCCTCATGAATCGCATCGGGCTGCATTTTTCAACGGTTACATTATTTCTAAAAATGCTATGTTCACAATGGTAGTTCCGAGTCCTCGGGAGACGGCGCGACCTGCTCTTAATCTGTCCTCGAGATGAGCTTGCGAAGCCGAAGGATGCGGAGCAGTCCAGGCAAAGGGATTTTTGAAACACGCTGTCAGCAAACTTCAAAATGATTTTTTCTTCGCCATGGTCGGGAAGTGCAACCCTCCTGAGGATCACATTTATCTTGATGGTGGTCACCGCGGCCACGCCTGCGACGAGCCAGCCCGCGCCCCAGGCCGCAGCTTCGGTTGAACGCATCGAGATCAATCTCCATGCCCCGGCTCGTCCTTTCCCTCATTACTGGGAGCGCGTCTTTGGTTCGGGGCGGGCGGTGCTGGCGCTGCGCGAGGAGTATCGTCGCGATCTGCGCGCGGTAAAAGCGGTCACTGAATTTCAGTATGTCCGCTTCCATGACATCCTGGACGATAGTGTTGGAGTCTACGATGAGGACGCTCAGGGCAATCCGGTTTACAACTTCTCTTACGTCGATCAGATCTACGATGGGCTGCTGCAGGCTGGAGTGCGTCCGTTTGTTGAATTGAGTTTCATGCCCCGGAAATTGTCCGTGGCGCCGCCCGTGCTCCATCCCTTCTGGTACAAACCCATCGTCTCTGCACCCCGGGACTGGGACCGCTGGGGCGATCTGGTTTACAACTTTACCCGGCACGTTGTTGATCGTTACGGCATTGATGAAGTTTCAAAATGGTACTTCGAAGTATGGAATGAGCCCAATCTTGACTTCTGGGCCGGTGATCCCAAGGAGGCCACCTACTACCAGCTTTACGATCATGCAGCGCGCGCCATCAAGCGCGTTGATTCCCGCCTGCGTGTAGGCGGACCGGCCACCGCGCAGGCGGCCTGGGTAGACCGCTTTATCCGCCATTGTGTCGAGGCTGATGTGCCCGTCGATTTTGTTTCCACTCATGTCTATGGCAACGACCGCGCGCAGGATGTCTTCGGCACAGAGGAACAGATTCCTCGCGACCAGATGGTGTGCCGCGCCGTCAAGAAAGTCTATGACCAGGTCAAAAGTTCTGCCCGCCCCAATCTGCCCATTGAGTGGACCGAGTACAACGCCAGTTACATGAACGAGCCGGTGGTGACCGACTCGGTTTACATGGGGCCATGGCTCGCCAACACCATTCGCCAATGTGATGGCCTGGTGCACAGCCTCTCCTATTGGACGTTCTCTGATGTCTTTGACGAACAGGGAGTGCCCCGGCAGCCGTTTTATGGAGGCTTCGGGTTGATTGCCATGGGCGGTATTCCCAAGCCGGCATTCAATTCCTTTGAACTGCTCCACCAGTTGGGAGAGCAACGGATCCCGGTCGACTCCAGCTCCATTCTTGTAACCAGGCAAAAAGACAATTCACTGGTTATCGCTCTTTGGAATTACTCGCCACCCGGCGAGAAGGGCGCAAGCAAAGAAGTAAGCCTGCATTTTGCCGGAATGAGCGGCAAACATCACGTGAGCATCCAGCACGCCGACGAAGGATACGGCGCCGTGCATGCTGCTTATGAAGCCATGGGCAGCCCCAAATATCCAACCCCGGCGCAAATCGCCAAATTGCAGCAGGCCGCTCAACTCCCACCTGCCCAAACGTTGTCGCTCACCGGAGACCAGCTAAAAATCACCCTGCCACCCTATTGCCTGGCGCTAGTCGAGATAAGGTAGCAACATAGGGGACAGTAAAGACAGCATTTAGCAATTGGCACTTGGCAATTGGCCAGATCCGGGGCCGAAGTGCAAAAGCAATACCTTTTACCACTGAGGACACTGAGGACCGCTGAGGAAAATACTTCTGGGAGGTCAAAACCCTGCTACAAGCCGCATAAACATTGGGTACACAGAACGCCGTAGGCGTGGAACAATGTAGCCCAGCGTGCAACGCTGGGGACGCTGGGAACCCAAATAAAAAATCTCCGGGAGCCCTGGAGGGGCGGCACAGGATAGTGATCAAGGCATTAATGCGAACCAGTACATGGTTCGGTACATTCTGCAGTCCTGCAATCTCCTCCCTCAAAGCCAAGCTCGTTGACGCAACTAGTTCCGCCAGATAAGCCTTCAACCCTGTCAACCACAGCAACCGTTTCCACCAGCGAAGCAGAATAATGCCTCGGCTGTGCTGACCTGAAATCTGGCTCCGAAGTCAGGGAGGGCTTCGAAAACGGACTCGGAAGTTGAATCCCTGGCGTCCAGCTTCGCAGAAACGACGTCTCGGTGTGCGCGGGCGCGTCTGGAGCCTGGCTCAGAAGCGCTTGAACCTGCGATACAGAATGGTCAAATTCTTTGCTTAGCCTTCTAATCTCCTCCAAACACTGTTGCGCTACTGAACTATGCTGCCT
>DATDGH010000693.1:0-12083 GCA_036522215.1 Candidatus Angelobacter sp.
GGAGTGGCGCGGGTGAGGACCACCCCCGCGCCCAGGACCGCACCCTGGCGAACCTGCGTGCCCTCGTATATGCCGCAGTTGCCGCCCACCAGAACGTCGTCCTCGATGATGACGGGGGACGCGTTCACCGGTTCCAGCACGCCGCCAATCTGGGACGCAGCGCTCAGATGCACTCGCTTGCCCACTTGCGCGCACGAACCTACCAGCGCATGAGAATCGATCATGGTGCCTTCATCGATGTAGGCTCCTACATTCGCGTACATGGGCGGCATGCAGATCACGCCGGGCGCAACATAAACGCCCGTGCGTACCGACGATCCGCCGGGAACCACTCGCACTTTATCGGCAATGCTGAAATGCCGAGGAGGATAGGTGTTCTTGTCGACGAAGGAGAGCACGCCATTGTCCATCTCTGTCAGATCGCCCAGACGGAACCCCAGCAGAATGCCCTGCTTCACCCAGGCATTCACCTGCCAGCGTCCATTGTTTTTTTCAGCGGCCCTGATCTCTCCGCGCGTAAGCGCCTCGCGAAACTGCTGGAAAAGTTTTTGCGCTTGAGCGGCGGCCCCGCCGGCAAGCGTGGCCGCGGCATAAAGATCTTCGATTTGGGCTTGTAATGGATGCATCCGTTTGCGGAGTATACCTTTTGACGGAGGATTTGGTAATTGGGTAATTTGGTAAGTTGGTAATTGAAAATCAACAGCAGATTTCTCGCTGCGCTTGATTGGATGGCAAGGACTGAGCTTCCAATTTGGCCGTAGGATGACGGATTTTTCGAGTTGATAAGTTGGTCATTTTGAACGCAAAATCTAATCCTGATCTCCTACCCACTACGAATTCGCCTAATTCGCTCGATCTATTGCTCCGGTACGACCGTGATGCTGGTGGCCCACCCGGATGACGAGGTCATCGCCTTTGGGGCCCTCATGCAGCGGATGAAAAAGGCCATTGTGGTTTTTGCCACGGATGGAGCCCCTCGCGATCAATTAATCGCGTCCCCGATGCGATGATCAGGCGGTAGGGACCTCTCGCTTCGCTTCGAGTCAACTAAAAAAGGCCTAATCATTTTTCATTAGTGTCATCAGTGGTAAGGCTTGCACTCAGGAGGTCGCTGATAATCCCGAAGACTCGGCTCCGGGCAGAATCAGTTGATCCAGCCTTAGAAACTCCTGCACCACTTCCTCCGTGCTCTTTTCCATCTCTTCCACCGTACCGAAAAAGATCACCTTGCCTTCGTGGAGGAAGACGATGCGGTCTCCCAGCTTTTTTGCCAGCCGCATGTCATGAGTCACGACCACGCTGGTCAGCTTAAGCTGGTGCTTTAGCTTCTGGATCAAGCCGCCCAGCAACGAGGCCATGAGCGGATCAACCATGGTTGTCGGTTCGTCGTAAAGAATACACTCTGGCTGCGCGGCCAGGGCGCGAGCAATGGCCACGCTGCGCTTCATCCCGGTAGAAAGGTCAGAGGGCAGCAAGTCCCGCATGGCCTTCACGCCTACCATGTCCAATAAGCCATCCACAATCTGGTAAATCTGTTCTTCTTCCAGATCATGCCTTTCACGCAAGGGAAAGGCTACGTTCTCGCCTACCGTCAATGAGTCGAACAGCGCTCCGTTTTGAAAAACCATGGTCACTTTCTTGCGGATACGTTCCAGGTCTTCTTCGCGGGAGTCGGTGGTGTCTTCAAACGCTACCGTTATGCGGCCTGAGTCCGGTTTGAGGAAGCCCATGATGAGCTGCAATGAAGCGGATTTGCCAACACCGCTGCGGCCCAGAATGCATACAGTCTCGCCCGGCATTACCTTGAAGCTCACATCGAAGAGCACGTGGTGACTTGCGAACGATTTGAATACCTGGCAAAACTCGATATACGGCTGATGCGCGTGCTGGTTCTGATGATTCTGGTGATTCATGGCTTCCGACCGGAAACGCGCTTCTGTGCGCGCTCAAAATCTTCCGGTGTATTCAGATTCTCGAACATCTCCCCGGCCTTGGCAAACCGGCCCAGGTCTTCCTCTGAAAGCACCAGGGTTTGTTCGCGGGGAAACACCGGCTCAACCTTATATTTGCCGGATTTCAGGGCCGCTTCAGCCAGGGGAAGAAAGCTGCGCTCAAAAACCGCGGTCGCCGGCTGGACAACTCCTCCTATGCGGGGTGCAGTGACCATGGCGGATGAGTTCAGGGCCCGTTCGATCATGTAGTCGAAAAACTCTGGGCTAAGAAATGGTGTATCTACGGCGGTAACCAAACTGTAAGGAGTATCTGAGTTCACGAGAGCTGCATGAATGCCACCGAGGGGACCGCAGTCAGGGTAGATATCCTCGCAGCATGGACCAAAACGGCCATAGAGCCGGCGCGGGCCGAGGATGAAAACTTTCGCGCAAACCTGCTCCACCACGGCCTTGGCACGTTCCAGCAGTGTGCTGCCGTTCAGCGAGAGCACAGCCTTGTCTTTACCCATACGAGAGCTCTTGCCGCCTGCCAGCACATATCCGGTGACGTTGTGATGGTTTTTCACCACGAAGCAGAAGTTTGGAGAGAGGCAATCGCCAGCCCTCATGCGAGGATGTTTTCGACCGCAGTCAAACTCTCAAGCTCTTCTTCTATGATCGAAATCTCAGCCGGGGATTTCTTGCCCGCAACCAGGATGTCCCGGTATGAAATTGGAATTGCGCTTCCATTGGGATCTTGCCATTCGGGCAATGTGTGCAGGTAATGAACGACTTTCCAGCGGTTCCAATGACCATATTGGTCGAAGATTTGGCCGAGCAGACTTTCCTCAGCTTGCGACAACTCGTTAGCAGCGAAGGCGGCATCAGGATGTTTCAGTTCAACCTCAGCGCCGTCCCTGGTGGAAATTCTTTCATCCCACTTTTTTCCAAATTCAGCATATCCGCCGTTACTGAGATTAAGGGTAACACTCAAGACGGGACCATGATCCATTGACACATATCGGTCTGTGGTGATCGGCCTGCCCCATTTCAACAGTGCTGCTCTGTCCGCCAAATAAAGCAGCTTGAGCAGCTTCAGATAGTGCATGCGTCCACCCCGCCGTCCAAGCAAATACACAGCGGCCTCAGTGACTTTTGCTTCATTGAATCGGAGTCGCATGTACTTATGTTATCGCTATTTGATATCGTCGAGGAAGCAGATATCGTGCTTATTTTCATTGCTTTAGTAGATTCAATAGAATCCTGGGGCGCATCATGACTCCTGGATGCTATCTCTTCTACTGGAGTCCCGTCGCCGGGTCACTTTGCTTTTTGTTCCGCAATCCATTTGTCTGTGCGAGCTTCAAGCAGGTCCAGGGGCAACGTTCCACCGTTGAGCATCTCATCGTGGAAGCTGCGGATGTCAAACTTTGGACCCAATTCTTTCTTTGCCCGTTCGCGCAGTTCGCGGAATTTAAGCTGTCCCAGCTTATAGCTGAGGGCCTGCGCCGGCCAGGAGATATAGCGGTCCGTCTCGGACTGGATGGTGGGTTCATCCACCGCGCCCGATTTGCGCATGAACTCTACCACCTGATCGCGGGTCCATCCTTTGGCGTGGATACCGGTATCAACCACCAGGCGAACAGCGCGAAAGAGTTCAGAGGACAAGCGTCCGTAGTCGGAGGCAGGATCCTGATAGAAGCCAATCTCTTTGCCTAGTTGCTCTGCGTATAAGGCCCAGCCTTCAATGTACGCATTGAAACCAAGGCCGTGCAGACGAAACTTCGGCAACCCTGTGAGCTGCTGTTGGACGGACAGTTGCATGTGATGTCCGGGAACGCCTTCATGGTAGGCAATTGCCTCGTCGTTAATCAGGGAGCGGTCGGCGAAGTTGGAGGTAGCAACCACAACGCGGCCGGGACGCTTGCCGTCCGGCGTACCGGTGACGTAGTGCGTTGCAGCAGCGGATTGAAAAGCCGGTATGGCCTCCACTGTGACAGGCGACCTGGGAAGAAGAGTAAAAAGTTCCGGCAGCTTCGGCTCCATCTGCGCAATGTAGTGGCGAAAATCATCCAGAATCTGCTCCGCCGAAGTCGGGATGTACTTAGGGTTGGTCTTGAGAGAAGCGCGGAAGGACGGCAAGTCAGTAAATCCCTGCTTTTTGGCAATAACGAGCATTTCGGCCTGGATGCGGTCAATCTCGCGCAGACCGATCTGGTGTATCTCCTCTGCAGTCAAGTGAGTGGTAGTGCGGGCGTAGATATCGTTTTGATAGCGCTTCTGCCCATCCGGCAGGGAGGTTATGGCTAGCGTGGTCCGGCCTTGTGGAGCGTATTCCGTGCGCAGGAAGTTGGCGAACGTCTTGTAGGCCGGAAACACATCGTTGTTGATGGCATCTGTGATCTGCTGGGTCAGTCGCTTCTGATCCTCGGCAGAGATGCTCTCAGGATACTTTTTTGTCGGCAGGAGAAAGGGATTGGCATCGATGATGCCCTGGCACTGGACCGGAAGTTTCTCCAGCAGGAACTTCACCGGCATGAGCTTGTCTTTCACGCCGGCGCGCAAGACTTCAGTAATCTGGGTGAGCACCCGAGGAAACTGATGAAGACGCGTGATGTAGTCTTCATAATGTTTGACCGAGTCCAGGGGAACGGAGAGTGGCAAGTCTGCGAGGTTGGTGTGGATGCCGTTCTGCTGGTTGATCGGCATCTCGTACTCCTTGAGATCGAAATCAGCGATGCGCTGCTTCAGGACGCGGGCCAGCAGGTCGTGAGAAAGCTGGTCCTGGTCGGAGAAGCCTGAGGTGGTAATCGCTTCAAGGCGCTTCAGGAAGTCCTGGTCAGTCTTGTGGCGGCGGACAATCGCGGCAATTGAATACTCGCCCAGTTTATCGTTGTAGCGGTAATCGCCGAAGGCAGTAGCGCGCTCAGGAAAGTTTTGCAGATCGGATTCGTATTGCTCATCAAAGAGCGCGTTCTGGGCGGCAACACGGTCGGCAACTGGTTTGGGATTCTGGGCAAAAAGGGAAATAGCTGTGACAATCAGGAGAAACAAGGTCAAGTGGAGGCGCATAGTCAGGTATTTAGCGTACCAGAACAATGCGCAGCAGATCAGTTGATTTCGAGGCCGATTATCCGCCCAGCGCCATCCAGTTCCAGCTTGGCCGTGGCTTCAAAGACTGAATCGCCGCTCAGGCCGGGCACGGTGACGAAGACACGCTCGTCTATTACTTTGGCCGAGTCTGTCCTTTGCAGGAAGAGCTGTGAATCTTTGGTCTTGCAGCAGGGATGCGGCAGCTCAAAAGCCAGATCCGCCAGCTCGCCGGTCTCAGTGACAGAGAGAGCCACATCCACCGGGAACGACCTCTCCACGCCGCGCTGCTCTGCGGTGGGATCTACGGTCGGCTTGAAGGCTACATAGAAATGAAAGCGTCCCTTTTCCGGGTTAAATGTTCCGCGAGCCACGCTTAGCGACATATATTTAAGACTGAGATTTTTATCACAATTCGAGGCTTCCTTCCAATAGTACGAAAGGCCAGCGGGGCTGGATTCGTCGCGAGCAGCGATTTTTAACGGTTGAGCGGCGAAAAATTACAAACCAGCAATATCAATAATCAAGATGCCCCAATCTTCTAGAATTTCTCCATGCGGATTTTTCTCACTGGCGCTACAGGCTTTGTAGGCGGGCAGGTGCTCAAACGGCTCCTGGCAGAAGGCCATATAGTCCGCGCACTGGTCCGCGATCCGGCAAGAACCAAGCTGGCCGGCGATGGAATCGAGCTGGTACAGGGCGACGTTGTTGAAGGCAGCGGGCTTGCTAACGGATTGCAAGACTGTGATGCCGTCATCCATCTGGTTGGCATCATTGCCGAGTCCGGCACTGCCACCTTTGAGCGAGTCCATCATATCGGCACGCGTAGTGTGGTGGAGGCCGCCAAACGAAATGGTATCTCACGCTTCATTCAGATGTCGGCGCTAGGTGTCCGTGCCGACGGAGTAAGCGAGTACCAGACCAGCAAGTGGAAAGGCGAAGAAGCAGTGCGGCAAAGCGGGATTCCCTATTGCATCCTGAGGCCCTCACTCATCTTTGGTCCCAGGAGCGGCTTTGTAACCCAGATGCTGGACGTGATGCGCAAGGCGCCACTCTTTCGTCCCGTTCCGGGCAATGGCAAACCTCGCTTGCGCCCGATTTTTGTTGAAGACGTCTCCACCTGTTTCGTCCAGGCACTTGCCAATCCCAGGGTTACAAACAGGAGCATCGAACTGGGCGGCGCCGATGAGCTTTCACTGGACGATGTTCTCAGGACAATTGCCGACTGTGCCGAAATCCGCAAGCCTGCGATCCACGTGCCCATGGCACTGATGTTCATGGCGGCAGCCGTGGCGCAGACTCTTTTGCCGCATCCTCCGGTAACGGTTGGCCAACTCCGGATGCTGAAAGAGGGCTCAACTTGCGACATCGGCCCGATGATTGACGCCTTCGGCATTCAACCCGTCGGCTTTCGGACGGGGCTGACGAGATCCATGTGCGCCAGGCCAGCAGAATAAACGTCACATCCCGATATTCAGAGCGGCAAAGGGTTTAATATATAAGGCAAGTGCAGCACTATATTTCTGGTGAAAGCCGCTAAGGCTCGGACTATAAGAAGTCTACAAGCAGCAGTAAAATCCAGCAGCTCTGCATCTAAGATTGCATCAGCCACTGGAACAGGAGCAGATATGAAAAACATGAGGAGACATCTCTGGATTGCCCTGGTTTGCCTGGCCCTGGTTGCGCTGGGCTGCAACAAGAACGGCGGCCGTTCGGATTCGCAGATCGCATCCGACATCCAAAACAAAATCTTTTCTGACAGCAACGTTCCGGACAAGCAGATCACCATCAACTCCAACAAAGGAGTAGTAACGCTGTCCGGGGCAGTGAGCAGCGATGCAGCGCGCACAGCAGCTGCCAGTGATGCCGCGCAGGTAGATGGCGTAAAGACCGTAGTCAACAATCTTGAAGTGGCGTCCGCGGGCAACACGCCACCTCCGGTAACGCCACCCGTAACCACGCCTCCGGTAGAGCAGCCCGCGCAAACAACCCCGCAGACAACTCAGACGGCCAGTAACTCGACACCCGCAACCACTACAAAACCGCCGCGCCAGAGGTCCAGTGCACGCGGTTACGGCAGCGGCAACAGCGGTGGTGGCAACAATGGTGACAATGGACTGCGCACCACTGTTCCCAACGATAACGGCGCTAATAACACCGCAAACAACACGCCGCCACCTCCGCCGCCTCCTCCACCTCCGCCGAGGAAGGTCACCATTCCCGCGGGGACGCAATTCAGCATCCGCATGGGCGACGAAGTGGACTCAGAGAAAGCGCAGGTTGGCGATGTATTTCACGGCTCAATCTCTGCGCCAATCACCGTGGATGACGAGACAGTGGTTCCCACCTCGGCCGACGTTGAAGGCCGGGTAGTGGACGTAAAGTCCGCCGGCCGATTTGCTGGAGGGTCCCTACTGACCCTGCAGCTGACCAAGCTGGTCATGAACGGCAAATCTTATGGCATTCAGACTGACCAGTGGTCGAAACAAGGCACGGGCAAAGGCAAAGGCACGGCCGCAAAAGTCGGTGGCGGCGCCGCAGTGGGCGCTGTGCTCGGCGGGATTTTTGGCGGCGGCAAAGGCGCGGCAATTGGAGCTGCTGCCGGCGCCGGGGCCGGAACGGCCGGATCCGCGGTGGGCAAAGGCCAGCAGATCGACCTTAAGCCGGAAGCCGTGATCACTTTCACCCTGCAAAACTCACTGACCGTTACTCCCGGCAGCAGGCGCCAATCCATGCAGTAGGCCACGTTCCTGGATTTTTAAATGCGCCGTCGTGGAAAAACGACGGCGCTTCTTTTTGGATATGCCTCGGCTCACAGGCCTGATTCACGTCTGCAACCACGAGCGTCAAGTCGGTCGCGCTTTGATATCACTGCGTTCATGCGACGAAGTTCTGGTTGTAGATCATGGCTCAAAAGACGACACAGTGCGAATCGCTCGCGAACATGGGGCGCGCATCATTCACGCTGTTACCGGCGCAAACGGTGGCGAGTACTCCCAGAATGCCGTCAATGACTGGATACTCTGCCTGCTGCCATGTGAAGCCATCGCGGAGGACCTGGAAGCGTCTCTCCTGGAATGGAAGACATTTGCGGGGGAAGATGAGCAGGTTGGATACAACATCAGCATTCGTGAGCAGTGTGGAACGGAATGGAAGTTTCTGGATCCGGAGCTGCGATTGGCGAATTATAAGAAGATCAACTGGCGCGAAACCTTCCCTGCCTCAGCGCCCAATGCCTCCACCTTGGGAGGATACATCCTGCGGATTCCGAATCGGGAAGACTGATTCCACTTTCGACTTCACAACCACTTACGTTGCGACTAGACTTTGAGAGCCATTTGCAAGCCCGGAGGATCAGTATGAGCATCTCCCAGCCTGTGGGCCGGGACGCCGTCAATCAAAAAGATGATGTCAGGATGATTCAAGGGTTGCTCAATCTCAACCTTCCTCGCATTTCAGGCGCGCCCTTTCTCGCCGAAGATGGAGCTTATGGTGCGCGCACCCAGGCTGTGATCGAACAGTTCCAGAACCAGGTGGCAACTCCCGGATCAGCTTCCGGCGTGATCGCGCCGGATGATGCTACATTCACTGCGCTCTGCTCACTGGTCACGGGGCAGCTTGATGCCAATCTCCTGCGCATTCTTATGCCACTATCAACCGATGCGCAGGCTGCCAGGTATCTGGCAGCGCTGGTGGCAGCCATGACCGCTAATCAGATCAACACTCCGCTACGGCAGGCGCACTTTCTGGCGCAATTGGGACACGAAAGCGGAAGCCTGATCTACTCGGAAGAGATCGCCAGCGGCCAAGCCTATGAAGGACGGGCCGATCTGGGCAACACGCAACCCGGTGATGGACCACGCTTCAAAGGCCGGGGCCTTATCCAGATCACTGGCAGGACCAACTACACGGCTTATGGAACAGCACGCAACCGGGACTTTATCACCGGCGACAATCCCAAGCTGTTGGCTACCGACCCCAATCTTGCCGCGGATTGTTCAGGATGGTTTTGGGCGACTCGAAACCTGAACCCCCTTGCCGATAAAGATGATGTGTTGAGCATCACCAAACGAATTAACGGCGGCATCAATGGATTGGATGACCGCAAGGGCCGCCTGCAACTTGCTAAGTGCCTTCTTATAGCGGCTTAGAGCAGTACTTGTACAATTGGGCTGGTGCACGGAAGAGGTGGCTCAATGAAAAAATCAAAAGCAAGGAAGGCTCCTGCCAGGAAGACGCGGATGAAGGCCAGTTCGTCCAAGCGCCCAGTTGCCGCCAAGACACGTAGCACCAAAGCGTCCGCCGCTCCGGAGGCCGACGGCAAGCTTACGTTCAACCATGCCATGATCTACGCCAAGGACGTGGAGCGGGGGTTGGGCTTTTATCGCGATCTGCTGGGTTTCAAGCTCATTGAGGATTTCCGCTATGAGGGCAAGCCGGTCTATGCCAGATTGCGCGCGCCCGGTGGCGATTGCACCATCGCCCTGCATCAGGCTGGGCCAGATGCCTCGCTGGCCAGCGATGGAGTGCGGCTCTATTTCGAGGTCCGCGACCTGGACAATTTCTGCCGAAAACTCCAGCAGAAGAATTTCTACATCACGCAATTGCCGCGCATGATGCCCTGGGGCTGGCGGCATGCGTATCTGAACGACCCCGATGGCCACGAAATCAGTCTCTACTGGGCGGGCGAAAATCGCATGAAGAAAACGGTGATGAAGGCGGCACAAAAGGCCCTTGACCAGAAACCCAGGTAACCATCCGCAGCCACGCATTATTCAGTTACCAAATCGTTCCTTCATACACCGGGGTAACAGGCATAGTTGGTTGCCATCTTCGTATAATTTATAAGTCCCGCGCAGCACCACGGAGTAGAAACTGCACGCTTTGATCATCGCCGGATTCTTGGTTTTTGGGCTGATATTTGGCAGTTTTCTGAACGTGTGCATTTATCGCATGCCGCGTGGCCTTTCTGTGGTGCATCCGCGCTCTGCCTGCCCGGCCTGCAACGCGCCCATCGCCGGATACGACAATATCCCGGTATTAAGCTGGCTCATCCTGGGCGGCAAATGCCGCAAATGCAAAGCCCGAATTTCGCCGCGCTACGCCATTGTGGAGTTGCTGACCGGAGTATTGTTTGTGCTGTCCTACCTGGCCACGGATTCCATGGCAGAAGCAGCCAAGTATGCCGCGTTCGCCTTTTTGCTGGTCGGTCTGGTTTTTACCGATGCGGAAACCAAGCTCCTTCCGGACTTGTTGACCAAGCCAGGCATGGTTCTGGGATTGATTTTCAGCTTCCTGGTTTACGTGGAAGGTCCGGCGCAAACCCTTCTCGAGCGATGGGGCGATTTTGACTGGCGCATTCTCTCCTTCATTAACTCTCTTGCCGGCGCAATCTTCGGAGCGGCCTTTATTCTGGGAGTTGCCTTCCTATACCAGGCGCTGAGGGGAGTGGAAGGCATGGGCATGGGCGATGCCAAGTTGATGGCCTTGATTGGGGCCTTCCTCGGCATTAAGCTGACTTTGGTGGTGCTACTGCTGGCCACACTAACAGGCAGCTTGTTTGGTATGCTCCTAATGCTGATCGTATGGCGGAAGCGGATCGCCCGGCGTCGCGAACGCACCTCTGAGCCCGCCGGCATAGTCCGCGCCAAAGCCTGGCATTCGGCAAAACTGATTTTCCGCAACCTGGAGATACCGTTTGGAGTCTTTTTGGGTGTAGCAGCGGCCTTTGCCGCGTTCCTGGGCATGCCGCTGGTCCACTGGTATCTGGGTTTGTATCAATGATGGAAAAACTGCTGCAAAACCCGATGGTGTTCAAGCTGGCGTTGCTGACCACTGGTTGCATTGCTGTGCTGTTGCTGGCAATCCTGGCTATCCGCCGCATCCGGAAGAGCTTGCAAGCGGAGGCGGACTCTATGCGCACAGCGCAAGGCAATGCAGGTTTCGCTTTGGCTGCTTATGAAGGCTTGGGCCGGCAACTGCGGGAACAGGAAAAAGAGTTGCAGAAACTGCGTGAACAACGTCAGGAAGAGACCGTGGTCAACGGCAACATCACGGATGCGGTTCTGGCCAACCTGAGTTGTGGCGTCCTCTTTTTTGATCGCATCGGAACGGTCCGGCAAGCGAACCGCGCCGGCAAAGCGCTGCTTGGATATGCATCCCCGTTTTCCTTCCATGTTCGCGACCTTTTCCGCAGCGTCAGCCGAATCAAGTGGCCGGAAACCGGTGAGGAAGCACCAGCCTCGGCTCCGTTGATTCACGCCATTCAGGAAAGCTTGCGAACCGGCGCCCCATTTCACAGAGCGATCGTCGATTACCGCACACCTGGCGGACAAAAACGCGTACTGGCGCTGATGGCCTCGGCCGTCCGGGGCAAAGGAGGCGAGGTCCTGGGTCTCTCCTGCGTGCTTGACGACCTGACGGAGATCACAGAACTCTCGCAACAAGTCCATCGCGATGAAAACTTTGCCTCGCTGGGTGAGATATCTGCCGGCCTGGCCAATGATTTCAAGAAATCGCTGGCCATGGTGCGGGGCCACGCCCAGGCGCTGCTCACAGAGGATTCTGATGCCGCCACCCGCTTTCATGCAGAGAAGGTGGTCGCGGAACTGGATTCCCTGGCCCGCCTGGTGGATGAGTTTTTAGAGTTTGCGGGTTCCATAAAGCCTCATCGCTTGACCTGATTACTTTGGTTCTAGCGCTTCAGCTATAGGGTTTACCCACTCGCTTCCACCCCTTAAATGCACCAAAATCAGCAGGTTCGGCGGTAAAATGGAGCCAGCAATTCTGCTCGGGATTTTTCTATGAAAAAATTTCTTCCGTTGTCGATCGCGTGTGTCGCCATTTTTGTGGCCAGCGCAACGGCGCAGTCCGTGGTGGACATGGCCAAGCAGGCCCGTGCCCAGCAAAAATCCAACCCCAATGCCAAGGTGATAGCAGGCCGGGATTCCTGCGGGCGATCACCAACACGCTCGTACTCCAGGACCCGGAGATCCGCCAGGACTTCGCGTGGGATCCCGGCTGGGTCGGGAAGATCACCGCGCCGACGCTGCTGCTGTGGAC
>DATDGH010000694.1:0-2072 GCA_036522215.1 Candidatus Angelobacter sp.
AGATCGTCGCCGCGTCGGTGAACGGACTCGGGAAACCGATTATGGGGCGGGCGTCAAAAGGATTGGAGTTGAAAACGCCTTCGACCATCCAGACGGACTCGTCCGGGCGGACGCCGTTGGTGCTCTGGGTCCATGGTCCGCCGCCCGGCTGGAGCATAACCCCGGGCCGTAGGCCCAGCAGGTTCTGGTAGTCGCGGCCGTTTAGCGGGAGATCGACGATGTCAGCGTTCTCAAGTGTGCCCCCCATGGTGGCGTTGGTCGTTTCCACTAGAGGGATTGACTCGGTGATCGTCAGTGTCTGGGTCTGCGAGCCGGGCTGAACCGTCAAGTCCACTCGAATTTCTTTGCCGACCTCGAGCACGACGTTCTGACGCTCCAGTCTCTTGAATCCCTGGGCCTCGACACGCACCGTGTATGTGCCGGGAGTCAGGTTGGGAGCGTTATACGCCCCGGCATCATCTGTGGTCAGAGTTCGCGTAGTACCCCTGTCTGTATCCACGACAGCTACCGTGGCGCCGGATATGACGCCGCCGCTTTGGTCTGTGATCGTTCCAAGAATGCGGCCGGAACTGCCCTGTGAAAACAGCGGTGAAGAACACAGCAAAAGCGCCCCAATCGCGGCACCCAGCAATTGGAAAGCTCTCCGGAAACGGACATCCCAAGGTCTGTTGCTTCTTGCACGCAAAGAAATCATTTCTGGACCTCCTCCAAAATGACCAATCTGGACTCTGGCCCCGACCCAGTGATTAATTCTGCAACTATTCCAACATCGAAAGCTGTTCCAACATCGAATTGTTCATCACAACGAACTATTTAGTTTAATTCTCCAAGAGGGCGCGCACACCGATCCGAGCCTGTCCGTACAGTATCGGCGATGCCATAAGCGTCGGAGGGATGCAAGTCCACTCCCATGCTCCACCCCAGAGCATCTTTTACGTACAGTGATGTGGTGATTACACCTTTCCCGAGGGGCTGTCAAGCTTTATTATCAAAATTAGCCATTTTGATTGTTGGAGCCAGCCGGTCCGCATGCCGGTAGATGCCACCGAACCAACCTGTTGAGCTTTGTCCCACCCCGGTGCTTTGCGTGATTTTGTATGTTCAGGGGGTGGTGAGAAGTGATGTCAAGGCGAATCTTCGGCGAAGGAGCCAATCCGCGGCGCCGAATGGAGTGCAAGAATCCAAGGCATTTCTACGAGCCTAGAAGACGCGCATGCGGAGGTTCTTCTCCCGCTTCCCTACTTCCCTCGCGACTGCGCGTATGTGCTTCACTTGTAGGGGCGTAGCCTGCCCGGCGCAGGCTAGCTGCGCCCCATCTCGGCAAGATCTACGAAGCCTTTTATACGCCTCGCTTGGCCCTTGAACGGATTGCGCTACCGGCCCAACGGCTTCGCACTCCCGCCAGAAATTGCTCTTTGTCTTCTTGTATTTGCCGGACAAGCGCCTGATTGCCTGTGTCCTCGTGCCCGGCTGCCCACAGAACCATTTCCGCAAGGACCGGCGCAAGCTCGATGCCTTTTGCTGTCAACAGGTAAATCAATTTTCGCCCATCCGAGGGATCTCGTTCGGCGGCGATGATTCCATGAGCTTCCAGCTTCCGCAAACGGTCCGCTAATATGTTGGTCGCTATTTTTTCGTGAGACTCCAGGAATTCCTTATAGGTTTGAAAATTCCGCAGCATCATGTCACGGATGATCAGCAGCGACCAGCGATCCCCCAGAATCTCCACGGAAACATTTAGGGGACACCCCGACCGGCGCTTCGGACTGGTCTTCATTCTATGCATGATTCATGGTATAGGATTTCACTTGTATTTCACAAGTAATATCGCTCAGACTGTACTTCCCTGAGGCAAGCCCGTACTATTTTCCTAGGATTTTCCAAAGCAAAGGAGAAACATCGTGGCAACCGCAAAAAGAGCCGCCATAAGACTCACGCATGAGCCTCACATTGTGACCTGGCCGGAAACCCATTACGTTTTCATCGAGAAAATTGGGCCTTTCCAGAATACGGCAGGACAAGCCTGGCAAAACCTGCATCAACTTGTTCCAGGCATTTCAGAACACAACAAG
>DATDGH010000695.1:0-4668 GCA_036522215.1 Candidatus Angelobacter sp.
AGTCCTGTTGCGTCTGTGGGCTGGCCGTGATATCAACAGCCTGAATTGTGGGCATGAGATTGCGGAATCCGGTTTGGATTGCATTGGCGTCGCCGCTGGTGATGCCGTTGGCCCAATTGTTTGTATTGCCATACTGACTACCGGCAACGAACTGCTGCCAGTTGGCAAAGGTGTAGCGATAGCGGTTGGGCAAGCTCTTAATCTGTTGGGCCTCGGCATTCAGCAGATTGAATTGCTGCTGGTACAACGCATACATCTGCTGAAGCTGGACAAGTTCTTTCTGCATCTGCAATAGCTGTTGAATCTGTTGCTTGATGCTGGCTGGATCAATGACGGTGATCTGCGCCAGACCGGGCACGGTGCTGGCGAGTAATACGATTGCGAGTAAAGCTGTCTTTTTCATAACGTGTCCTTCTCCTTTTGAAAACTGTCGAACTCCTGAGCAAAATTTCTCCTTACAAATCCGAAGGCATCCGGTGATTGCTGTAAGCGGGCAGCAGCAAATCCTGAGTGAGAAAAATTCTCACGCGGTGGCCCTCGCGGATGGTGATGGTTGGTGGAACATTCAAAAAGCGATTAAGAATTTGCAGAGACGATTGCGACAGGTTTCCGGCGACGCCTTCGCGATAAGCACTGGCGTTCGACGTGGGCAGGCCGGTGACTGCGCTGTTGTTCGTGCCAATCATCGCCAGTCCCGCAATCGCTCCTATGGCAATGGAAGCGCCAAAGATTCGGAAGTAATGATTGTTGACTTTGTCATGCAGGGCGGTTTCCCCAATCTGATTCAGACCGGGAGCCTGGTCCAAGTCCACGGCGTAACCATCGGGCATGATGAGGCGATGGAAAATTACTGCGAGTCGTTCTTGTCCTACGTCATTGACCTTTTTGGTTTCTCCCAAGATGCGGCTTCCGGCAGGAATCAATAGCTCAGCGTGATCGTGGGAGTAAACATCCGTGGAAATCTGGCAGATGACCGGGCCGGCGAAATCGCCGTTTAAGCGATTTACCAGCACGGATTCCAGCACGGTTCCCTCAAAAATGACGTGCTGTTTGCCGGTGGCTGCATTCAGATCGGGATTGCGGCGAGCTGCGGCGGGAGTAGCCTGAGACTGCGGCTGGGGTTGCGGCTGAGACGCCGAGCCCGCAGCACTCCCCGACACAGCGGCCAACTGTTGTTGGGTTTGTGCTAGCAGCTTATCTTGCTGCGCCTGGAGCAACTGAAGCTGTTGCTGGAAATCTCCGGGCAGTCCGGGAACGGCTGTTTGTGGTAGGGCGGCAGACGGTAACTCAATCGGATTGCCTCCTAACGGAAATGGATTGGCTGGCGCTTGGGCGCTGGCTCCTCCGGTGCGCGGGTCGGCGCGATAGGAGAGCGCGATATTGGAAGCAAAACGTCCCTCAAATTCGCGCTTGCGTTCCTCCTCCTGAATGGGATCTCGGGGAGGGTTCTGGAGCGGGTTCGTAACGTCATTTGATCCCTGCGCTAGCGGGTTTTGGTCTCCGAAAGCGGCTTTGAATTGCGCGTCCGTCGCCTGCGGCGGATTGGGATGCAGATTGGCCGCCGCGATTCGGCTGGCCTCCTCGCTCTCCTTCAGGCGCGCCTGTACTTCGTCCGGGGAGAGTCCTCCGACTACGGGCTTAAGCTGGTCGCCTACTGCGGGCGTGCCGTTTGGTTTAGCGGCCTTGGTAGTGCCGGACGAAAACCAAAGTCCCACAGCTCCAACCAAAAGCACAGTCAGAAAAATCCACGACTGCATCTTTTTCGGGATGACTCCTGTGGCGGCTGAGCGTTTATTGCTGACCGGGGCAGCGGCGGTTGAAAGCTCATTCGCTTCTGGCTCGGGTGTTGGTGTTGCTTGTGCTGTGGTGGACATAGCTACTCTCCTTGCCGCTCAAATGTGGTCTTGTGTTTGCCAATCGAGAGATAGCCTTTGTCAACAATGTGGTCGATCACATACACGTCATCTTGCAGGGTGTAATTCACAAGGGTTGACTGGCCGTCTTTGATTTCGTAAAAGGTCGGCTTTTCGGTGGCGCCGGAATGAATGTAAGTGAGACGGTCATCGTGATAGATGGCCGATATACGAAAGGGCTTTTTGTCTTTTTTGAACTTGTAATCGAATTTTAGAGCATGCACCGGGTACTGAGTGCGGAACTGGTTGCTCTGCTCCTGGGCGGCTTTGATTTGGAGGGCCGCAGCTTCCCGGAACTGGTCCACATCGGACGCGGGCACCAGGCGCGGCGCGTTGTCGGCTGCACTCAGTATTTTCTGGTCCGTGGGTTCGACGAAAATCTTGAGGTCGGCTTGTGCGCTTTCCCCGCTGGTGCAATAGAAGGTGTAAATGTTCCCTGAAGCCGTAACCAGGTTCATGCTGGTTTCAAGGCCGGCTTTGGTGGGCTTGAGATAGGCGAAATTCTGCGTTCCTTCGAGCACCCAGGCGTCTTTATCTCCGATGACGAAGTCGAGGATGCGTTCCTGCGGGGGCAGCAGAATCAAAGTGGTGAAGCGCGGCCGAGTTGTAACGCGAACGATGTCTTTGGCCGCATATTTGACCGTGCGCGCCTCGCCCGCGGCGCGGCTCGTGTCCTGTGTTTGGGCCGTTGCAAAAACGGCGCTGAGTGAGATTGCAATGAAGGCGGTAAAGCGAAGTAGTCGTTGCATAATGATTTAACTCCTTTGTCTAGTGCCTAAGAGTTCTAGGCCGTGTTCAAATCCGTGCTCCTGGACAACGGCGGTGAAGCGCTCGTTGTCTTTGGGTGAATTGGTGTAAAGCCAGTAGCTTTTGCGGTCCACGTTAAGCACAAACTTTTTGCCCATGGTGGAAGTCTTGATAAGTCCTTCGCGCTTGGGAATGAGGGTCTGGATCAGCTCCACCTCGCGCGGGTTGAGATGGAATTTCTCGGTGTAAAAGCCGTAGTCAGCATCGGCATTGGCCAGGAAGATCTTGGTCGGAAAAGAATCCAGCAGCGGCAGCAGATTCGATTCCTTCAGGTCCTCGGGCGACTGCGTCGCCATGATGAGAACCCCATTATGCTTGCGCCACGTCTTCGCGGCCTTAATCAGATAGTTGCGGATTACCGGCACGGTAAAGAACTTCCATGCCTCATCCAGAATGAAAATTTTGAGAGTTGGGCGGATAGCTGGGTCATAGATGACGGCGCTGGCGCGGTGAAGCACATAGAACAACAAAGCCTGAATGAGCTGCGGATATTCATCCATTCCCTGAAAATCGAAGCATTGCAGAGTTGCCAAGGTAATCGTGTCTTCTACGTTGTCAAACAGATGGCCATACTGTCCGCCTTCAATCCATTTATGCAGGCGGTCGGCCAGATGCCGGGGCAAGGTGCCGGCGAGCGTCTTGAGGCGGCGGATGTCGCGGTCTAAGACATAGAGCGTCTCGATCGCCTGAAAGATATTGCGGTCGTCCTCGGTTGTCGTCTGATAGCCGTCGCTGCCCGCGATGAGCACTTGAACGAGCGAAAAGAGAAACTCGATATTGGACGCGGTGGGTTCAAGGCTAAACGGATTGATCTTGTAATCCGGTTTTTCTGCGCCAATCTTGAGATACGAGCCTCCCAAGAGGCGAGTCAGCTTTTCATAGCTTCCACCCAAGTCAAAAATGAAGGTGCGGGGATCGTACTTCTGTAAAGCAAGCGTGAGGAAATTGGCAAAGAATGACTTGCCGCTGCCGGTGCGCCCGGTAAGGAACGTGTGGGCCACGTCGTCGCTGGTGCTGCCAGTGCCATCCTGAATCCGCTGATGCAGGTTGAGGTAAAACGGCGTCCCGTCCGCCGTTTCCACGATGGCCAGGGCCTCGCGGTTGAGAAACGTGTTCCAGCGGTGGCCTTCATGGAGCGTAAAGAGAAAAGACCAGTCGGCATAGTTATTGTTCGTGATGTAGAGCTGGCGGAAATTGAAATGCGAATTGCCGGGACAGGTCGAGAAAAATGCCGATAGCTGGTTGTATGTTTCGGAGTAGAGGGATGCGCCCGCATTGCTGAGAGCTTTGCCGAAGTCCGATACTGCCTTTTCGACTTTGGCGCGGTCCCGGTCATAAATGACAACGGTGAGCGAGAATTTGCCGAAGTAGTTGCCGCGCTTCTGCACTTCCTTGAGGCATTCATTCAAATCATCGACAAACTCAACTTTGGTTTCATCTTTGAGCCGGTCGCCTTCGTTGGACACGCTCAACGATGATTTGGTCTTATGAAAGTGAGTCCGCATGGACTCTATGTAATGGACAGCATCGCTCGCCTCGACTGCCCGCCATTCCGTGACAAGGTGATAAGTAGCGGGAATGCGGAGTAACTGCTGCAGAACCAATGGGCGGCTTTCGCTTGGTTCTTCGCGGAGCGTGAGAATGCGCGTGTAATAGCCGTCAACAGTCAGGTGGTCGGTATGGGATTCGAGCGGGGAGTTGACGAGATACTTATCCGTCATCACATCAAATTTGAGCCGCTGGGTTTGCTTCTCAGGATCGACATTGAAAACCCTGAGCAGCATTCGGAAAGCATCGTGCTTGTCCAAGAGCTTGATTTCCACAATATCCGAGAGATAAGAAATAAGGCTGTTGGCCTGGCGCAGCAGTATGGTGGTGGCCTGCTCAATCTCTTCTTCGATCAGCAGAATCTCTTTCTTCGCGCTGAACAGGGACTTGAGATTGGCTG